>JBOFTL010001199.1:0-5025 GCA_051652045.1 Microcoleus sp.
AATATTCCGACCTGAATGGAACTCAGAAGTTTGAATGCTATTGCGATCCTGTAACGAGCGCGTGGGGCTGGAAACCTATCATGGTACCCCAAGCGCCCCAATCGCAGCCACGCCCTCAACGCCGCACTGCTAATCCTCCGAATGGTGTTCCTCCGAATGGTGTTCCCGCAACTCCTGAAACTGGAAACACGCAGAACAATGCCACAGCACGACCGCCACGGCGTGAACGCCCCGATCGTCGCGTACCTCGGTAAATGACAGGAAAGGCGATCGGGGGTCACTCGATCGCCTTTTTTCACTTAGTTAATCTTTCGACTCACTGTAACAATTATGCTCGTAAATCAACCCAAAGCGACGACCTTAACCCGACAATCTGATCATGTAACGCTTCCTGCCTGTTTTGACGGATTCGGCACCACGATTACCAAAATTGTAGAAATCACGGGAGGGGATATTGTTCAAGTTCTTTCTGCGGACGCTACGATCCTTGTGGGTATTGTTGGGATTTGTGCCGTTGGTTCTGGCCCCCTTGCGATCGTCACTGTACCCGCCTCAATCCTGGCAGGGTTGGGAATCGCAATTAATGATTTCCTTGTTTGCCAGCAATATCAAAATTACTTGGATAGTTTAGCGATCGGCGATGAATATCAGTCCGGGAACTACTTTGCAGAGATGCCTGAGTACTCGGTTAATTCGTGTGCTGATTGTCACCATTTTCAAAGCGATCGCGATCGGAATAATCCAAGCAATGGTCAATGCCTGAAGTATGGAGATTCCGCCAACGCTACGGAGTGGTGTCAGGGTTTTGAGCTGTTCCAGTCTTCGCGACCTCAGACGATCGCAGTCCAGCACAACACAGTCATCCCCGAACCTGTGCAAACACCACCAGCCCTGCCCCCCGCTGCGAAACCGACCATGGTTTCAACTGGCTCTGGTTCCGCAAAACGTGCAACAGTGCCCCGATCGGCATTAATAAGCGAGGATGAGGAACTCGCGATCGCGGCCTCGTTGCCCGTGCCTCGTCGTGAGGTCGAACTGTCACCGATCGCCCAACAACTGCACGACGTGTTGACGGCGCATCTGAAAAAGAATCCAGGAGGATGGACGAACACGATCGCTCAATTTTCCAGCAACACCGGATTCTCTGCTGAAGAGTCAAAAGAATTTATCAAGGAGCTTGCGGCAAAGCGCCCTGAGCAATACCAAATGCAGAATCTTCCTGAGATTCGTTTAATCGTTCGGGGGGTGGCTTAAATGTTTACCCCTTACGCACACCAGCAACGAATCGTCGATCGAACTGAAGATCTGATCGACGCAGGGAAACCCGCCCTTATTGTCCTTGGCACTGGGGGCGGAAAAACTGCGATCGCCGCAATGCTCCCACAAAACGAACCCGGAAGGGTCCTGATCTGCTGCTGCATGGTCCCCTTGATCATGCAGTTTTATAACGATCTATTGATGGTCGGAATCCCTGAAGATTCGATCGGCATCCTTCAGGGCGACAATTCTGATTCCCAAGAATGGTTGTCTAAGTGCCGAGTGGTTGTAGCGATGTCTCAGACTTTACAATCCCCACGGGGTGATGAGTTTTTAAGCGCGAATGCTTTTGATCTGTTCATTGGCGATGAACGGCATCGGGGAGAACTGGATATTGCAGAAGACTTGGTAAACGCACCTTCGATCGTGGGGATGACCGCAACGCCCCATCGTGGAGATGGCGACGAATTGATGATCAATCGGTTTGACTGGATCCAAGAAATCACCATGCAGCAAATGATCGATGCTGGGATGCTGATTGATTACGATCACTATTTCTATCCAGAAGATCTTGGCGAAGATGTCTTCCTCGATCCTGCTTACGTCTTTGAACAATGGCACTCAAATCTCTTGGGCACGCCTACGCTTGGTTTCTGCAAGACCAAAGAAGACTGCCAGGAATACTCGGATTATTTTACAGCGCAAGGCTACCCATGCGCCGTTGTTTG
The DNA here is from genome assembly GCA_051652045.1 of Microcoleus sp. Taxonomy (GTDB): domain Bacteria; phylum Cyanobacteriota; class Cyanobacteriia; order Cyanobacteriales; family Microcoleaceae; genus Microcoleus. The sequence continues at coordinate 1,986 of JBOFTL010001199.1, forward strand.
TGACGATATTTCTGATGATGATTTCCAAGATGCACGAGATGATTTAAACGATGGAGCTGTTCACGTCTTCTGGAGCGTCACTAAAATCGCCACGGGATTTAATGAACCGATCGCAAAAGGTTTGATGATCTGCTGTGCTCGGAAATCACTATCGCTATGGGTCCAGATGATTGGGCGCATTGTTCGCAAAGATGGCACCGGACGGCGCGGTCTACTTTTAGATTTTTTCAATAACGGTTTGCGGCTCCCCGATCCTCGGGACATTGTGGACTGGCGGGACATCCCTCAAGCCGCTGGCAAAGTCTGCAAGAAATGCGGACTCAAAAACTCTACCAAGAAATACTACTGCGGTGGTTGTGGCGATTGCTTGGCATCCGATCGCGAAAAACAGGAACTTCGGGAAGCGGTCAGCAGTCCGATCGATCTCGACAGCTACATTCGGCTGCATCGCCCAATGGAGTTGAGGGAACGCCGATCAGAAAATCTCGATCGGGTTGGGGTTGCACGGACAGCAAGAGAGATCGCGTTTTGGGAAAAGAACTGTGACCCAGCCTGGGCGACAGAGATGCAGAAGCGGCATTTTCCCGACGAATCGCCAATCACGGCTTCCCAAGTCCTCGAAAATTCCATCTTCGCAGACGGTATGAGTCCTCAGGATTTAGCAGCATATCTCACCTACCTCAGGCAGCACGCCGATCGGCGACAAAATCCAAGCGCTTGGATCGTTTCTCAGATCAGAGCAGAAGGCGGTCAAGATGCGATCGATATGTACAAACTCTCGATCGATGCGGCCTAATCCCCGATAACGATCGTAGCACCTGTCAGTAATTGAGCCATCTCGACCAAATCAGCTTCAGAAACCAGCAAACAACCTGCTCCGATCGCCCCCGGTTGCAGGTTGTTTTTATGGATCCCGAAAACTGTTCCAGCATACCCACCGTTTTTAATTTTGCTGTACAGGGGATGCGATCGCGACAGCTCTTCAATCGGCACCCCATGGAACGGAATGAATAACGAGGACTCTGGAATGCCGTATGTATGACCTTGCTGGGCATTGGACAACCTGAATCGACCTCGTGGGGTGTGACGGCTTCCCGAGATTGACCAAGCCCGATCGCGCCAGCGTAAGGTTCCCTCCGACAACGACACGATCGCTCGATCGCCCTTCTCCAGATCTGTGACTGGGTTCACTTGGTTGATCGAGTCGAGCGACGGCTGAATAAATCCTGAAATGGAAAAAGCGATCGCAACGACTAAAGAAAGACAACCTGCTTGCAAAAGTCTTGACATAGTGGCATGATTGGTAAACCAACTTAATTGTAAAGGATGCAGCAAAAAAAAGATAACTCCCTTGATCGTCGATCGATATCTTTAAAATTGCCAAAAGGATGGCGGGAAAAACTCCGAACTATTCCTGGCTGGCAAGACAAAGTGCGATCGGCGATCGGAAAAATAATCCAGGATTGTGAAGAAAATGAAACAACAACAAATAGGTGGAGCGATCGCGAATTATCTTTTGAGAGTGAGGATGAGTAATGGGGCACGTCTATATTTTGAAAGCGAGATCCACTTGGAATGGACGAAACTTTATTAAGATCGGGATGACCGATCGCCCGGATGTGTTCGATCGCTTTGAGGAAATTCGATCGGACTGGGCTGATGTTCGTGATGTTATTGTCAGCCTTTACGCTTCTGCGTGGGTGCATAATCCTACCGAAGTGGAAACCTATTTGCATCGCAAATTTAAGCACTATCGCCTGTATAACAGAGATATCTGGGATGAATTCGGAAACCAATTGAGTGGGGACTCTGAGTGGTTTGCAATGGACGATCGCGCGCTTCATCAAACAGTCTTGGCGCTTCATTCGTTTTCGGTTCAAGCCTTTCCATGGCTCGGGCTTGGCACGATCGCTGCAATAGGTTTCGCGATCGGCCTTTGGTTGTGCCTGCCTAGATCTCATACGAATGTTCCGATCGGTGCTCGACAGGTCACGGTCGTAGGCTGGTCAAACGTTCGCAAGCCCAATCTTAAAGGTGGCGCACCTGTCATTGCTGGCAAGCCGATCGCCAAGGATTCCCCGATCGCGGTCTCCGGTAACGGCGAATGGCTTACGATCGTAGGAGGCGAAAACAATGGCAAACTTATTCACAAATCAAGGGTGAAATGATGGGTTCGGTTTCAGTTTTTGGCGAGATTGCGAATAGAAAAGGATCGACCGTCATGTTGTCGATCCTTAGCCGGATCTCGCTCTGCGGTGAAAGAGGATTAGCTGCCGATCGAATCCTGGTAATCGCGGGGCTGAGCTACTACAAAATCGAAGGAGTTCCCGGCAACAGGACGAGGCGATCGCGATCGTCCGCAGTAAGATTTCTGGCAGAGCTTGAAAAGACGGGCTTTGTTGAGAAACTCGATCCTCACCCGCTCGGCAGATACGAACCTCCAAAATATGGACTAACAGAAAAAGGTCGATCGAAGCTTGCTAAATTAAAGGAAGATTTCGATCGTGAAAATTTGAGATAAAAGAGGGTGCGATCGAATCTTCGATCGCACCCTCTTTGCCTTAAAACCAGCCGATCGATCGTCCCTAACTAGTACACTTTGGACCGGCATTTTTGAAAAGTTCAGAAAAACAGACGATCGACCTCAAACCTATATATATCAAGACTTTCCGGCGACCTCTACTTGATCGGTCCTCTAATATAAATAAAGAAGGGCGATCGATCGGATTAGTACGGATTGAGCTGTACTGTCACTAAAATCGCGAGTATTTAAGCTTGCAGCGACAGTTCGATCGGCATTGGCAATTCGTCCCAGGGGCAACGATATCGGAGAGATTGACCCATTCCCGCTTTTCGTGATTTATGCACGCTGGACAGTGTTTAGCCTGCCGATCGAGCAACCTTTTGCCCCGTTGGAATCCATCAGCTATTCGTGATTTTAATTCGATATTGTAAAAAGTCGTCTTCCCTGATTTCATGTATTGATCCAAACGCATCCGGATCTGAGCTTCGGACAATTCAGAATTCTCGATTGACTTCG
>JBOFTL010001200.1:0-10861 GCA_051652045.1 Microcoleus sp.
TCTCACGATATAACCGTGGGAACCTGCTTGCACGTCAAAATCGAGTTGTTGAGTGCCAGATACAAACAGTTTGCTTGGCAGAAAAACAGGCACTCGCGTTTTACCTTTAATTTGCCGAAAGATGTTGCTTGCAGGAAAAAGAGTATTCGCTTGTTGCGTGCCTGATTTTGCGATCGGCATGAATTTATCGGCAAAATTGCTCCACTGCAAAAATCTCTTTTTAGTAACGTTTAAAGTAGGAATTGAGTATTTTTCAAAAACAACAGCAGGACGACCTTTCGATCGATCGAAATTGCGGCGGATAACGGTAATTTGTGGCTTACCCAATCCGTAAGTTTTGGCTGTTTCGCGGGCTAGATTGCAGCTAATTTTGTAGCGTCCGATTTCAATGTTGCCATTTGCCACTTGATAAGACCAATTGTATCCGGCAGCAGTTCGATCGCGCTGGCACAAAAAATGAGAAATCTCAAACATTTTAGCGAGATGCAGGTGGTACAAATACAACTTAACTCCCTTGGCAACTGGGATGTTATTTCGTTCCGGTACGAGAAGTTCGATCGACTGCCAATTATCTTGACTGGGATAATTTAACCAGCGAATTTCTGAGATCGAAACTTGCACTCTTCCTAGTGCTGAATTTGGTGTTTGAAGGGCGATCGTCAAGACAGTTACTGCAAAAGCAAAAATCACCCCAAACAGCCTTTTTTTTATCATCTCGCTCTCCCTTGCAATATTTCACTGGCAGATTTTATACAATATTATAACTTACGCAGTCTTTGTGAAAAACAAGCATTTGAGATTACTTCGCTACGAACTAAATGATATAGACTCGTATGTTTTGCGTCAGTCCTGAAGTTTGACAAAAAAATTATCTTATTCCAGATTGAATCGCCGAATTTGCCATATAAATTAAATCTGGTTCCTTACCATTTCTAATTGCTATAGTATAAAGAAATCCCCGATTTTTCCATTCAATATTTGCCGTGCAGTAAGCCCCGCAACCGTTATGAAAAACTCCTTTAACTCCACCAGTCAACTGCACGTTTTTTAATGTTTTTGTTACCCCCGGTATATTTGTCGAAAAATCACCACCTTTTTGAGCGCGAATTTCTCCCAAAGTGCAGGCACCAGAACCCCGACAATCTGCTGTAAGTTCCAGGGAAATACGATAGGTATCAGTTGTTGCTGTGCCGCGATAGTAAACTTTCCAAGAATTCGGCAGATTGCTGGGAATAAAAATTGGCACTTGGGTTTTGCCTTTTAACTGCGGCAAAATTTCACTAACTGGAGTAGGAGGGAAATGAATCACGGGCGGACAACGGGCAAAAATTTCCGGTACGGGTGTTAAAACAGTGAATACACACGCAGAACTTCCCAAAAATAATAACTTGTTGTTCATAGTTATTTTTCCTTTTGCAACACAAGTATAACACTAAATTAGTGTCGGGCGATCGACCTGCCAATTATGCTACAATCCAAGTAACATTGAAAACAATTTTATTACGATCGCTATTTCCCAAACATCCCAAAAAATGACCGTATTGATTCCGATCTTAGGGGGCGATCGCATTCAACCAACGATCCTCATATACGGAGATTCCCGTAGGGGCGAAGCATTTGGGCGACAATCTTTGCATCAATATAATAATACATAAATCCAAATGCTTCGCCTGCCCCAGTGTCAAAACATTTAGCCCCTTAGTATTTTTGGGTATGTTAGAGATGCGTTGACAAGGTTATTAATTTTTCACAAGGATGGTTGATGAACCCGTCCGCACATCCCAGAGTTTTTACATCAACAATTTATCTAATACATTAATGGTACATCCTTCCTTATAAAGAATATGGAATATTCGATAATTCATCCGTGTATCCGTGTCAAAATCCGTGTCGTGCCTTCCTTCTTTTATCTCGTCCAAGCCAGCCATTTATTAAACAAATTCTTTACAAACGGTGTCAACCGAGTTCGATTGTAAGCATCTCCCGCTTTCCGAATCGCATCAGCTTGCGTCGGATACGGGTGAATGACACTCGCAATCTTGCCCAAACCGATATTGTTTGTCATTGCTAAAGTAATTGAATTAATCATATCTCCAGCGTGTCGCGCTACAATAGTTGCACCTAATATTTTATCGCTACCTTTCTTGACGCAAATTTTCACAAATCCTTCATCTTCACCGTCCACAATTGCCCGATCGACTTTATCAAAAGGAATTAAAAACGTATCGAAATCGATCGCTTTTGCTTGCAATTCTCGATCGCCCATCCCCACCCGCGCAATTTCTGGGTCAGTATAAGTACACCAAGGTATTGTCAAATCGCTGAGTTTTTTGCGCCCAAAAAACAGAGTATTTTGGATGACTATTCTCGCCGCAAAGTCGGCAGCGTGAGTAAATTTGTCACTCATGCAAATATCGCCAGCAGCATAAATTTTGGGATTGGTAGTTTGCAAATTTTCATTGACAAATACGCCTGTTTTGGTGTCGTATTTAACGCCAACGGTTTCTAGATTTAAACCTTCAACATTGGGCGATCGACCCGCGCCGACGAGAATTTCATCTACTGTTATGGATGCTTCTTGACCGCGCGATCGATAGTAAATTACTTTACCTAAATCGGTTCTTTCCACTCGATCGATTTGGCATTCAAGTATTAATTGAATTCCTTCTTTAACAAAAGCTTGCTGAATGACTTCTGCTGCGCTAACATCTTCCTTATCCAAAATATGAGCATTTTTATGCAGCAATGTAACTTCCGAACCCAGACGCCGAAAGGCTTGAGCCAATTCGCAGCCGATCGGACCCGCACCGATTACTGCCAAGCGATCGGGTTTTTCTGTGAGGTTAAATACTGTTTCATTAGTCAGATATCCAGCTTCTTCCAAGCCGGATATTTGCGGTTTTAAAGCCCTCGCACCTGTGGCAATTACTGCTTTTTTAAAGCGCAAAGTTTGACCTGCAACTTCTACAGTATTATTGCTAGTAAAACGACCCGAACCTAAGAAAACATCAACTCCTAATTGATTTTGATAGCGTTGCACCGAGTCCACATCGCTAATATCTGCCCTAATTCGGCGCAACCGTTCCATAACTGCTGCAAAATCAACTTCTGGATTGCTAGAAACATTCACGCCAAATTTACCCGCATTCCAAATATCGCCGACAACGCGGGCCGATCGAATTAAAGCTTTTGAAGGCACGCAACCGACATTCAAACAGTCACCGCCCATTAAATGTTTTTCAATTAAAGCAACTTTTGCACCCAATCCAGCCGCCCCTGCAGCTACAATTAATCCAGCAGGTCCTGCACCAATTACCACTAAATTGTAGCTGCTAGCAGGCTGCGGATTTACCCAATCCGGTGGATGTAAATAGGAGATTAATTTTTGATTGTGTTCGTCCATCGGAGGGACAGTTACGCCTTCGACTGCTGAATGTGGCATGAACAAATTCTCCTATATTAGTTGAGAGTTGAGAGTTGACAGTTGATATAGCGATTGCAAATCATTTGTGAACTTCTTACTCCCTCCCCTTAGTAAGGGGAGGGTTGGGGTGGGGTTAAAAATTTATGACTCATTTGGGATCGCTATAGTTGACAGTTGACAGTTGACAGTTGACACTTGACAGTTGATAGTTACACTTTTTATGGTAGTGGGTTTGCGACTCTAATCATAAGGTTATCTATTTTATAACTAAGATTTTACGGCACGATCGATAACCTGTAGTCGCGGGTTCGCCAATGGTTTTAAAGCTTACATACAGATTACATAAACTTGCACTCCCCACAAACAAGCCCCCGCCCCCGATCGACATTGCTGCAAGATCTCAGTTATAACCGATCGCTCGAATGTTTGCTATAATAATTAAATGTTTTTATCTAAAGCTTGTTTGGCAATCCTAGAGATCGCAACAGTGACAGCGCAAGTAGCAAGCAAACTGATAATATTAATCGACCAACTTGCAATTTGCGCTTGCAGAGTTTCCGGTCGATCGACCGCACACATTGCTGCAATACTTCCCACTAAAGAACCAGAGTAAACATACATTACAGTGCCCGGAATCATGCCGCTAGAACCCAATACATAATCTTTCAAAGAAACCCGAGTAATTCCCAAAGCATAATTTAATAAATTGAACGGAAACAAAGGACAGAGGCGGCTTAAAAAAACTATTTTGAATCCTTCTCGATGAACGGCCCGATCGAGCGCTTGAAACTTGGGACGATCTGCCATATATTTTACCACGCGATCGCGGCACAAATAGCGACCGATTAAAAAAGCCAAAGTAGCGCCTAAAGTTGAAGCGGCAAATACGTAAACCGTACCCCACCACAAGCCAAAAATCGCGCCGCCGCCCAAGGTTAATACCGAACCGGGGACGAACAGCACGGTAGCTAAATTATAAGTAACTATAAAAGCGATCGGTCCCCAAATGCCTAAACTCTCGATGCGGATTAACACACTGCTTAAAATATTTTGGACGCCAGCAGATCTAGTTGCTACAATTAAAAGAGCGATCGCCAGGGCGATCGACACGAACCACAATCTGCGTTGGAAAATATTGCTGGTAGAACTCTGCTTTTTTTCTTGAGCTTGTTTTTCTTGAGTCATGACAAATCTTTGAAATTACTTTGCCAAAGATGATGTTTGAGTCATAATTTGTGATTATACTCGAATCTGCTGAGTTTGTGATTTTTTTTTACCGCAGAGAGCGCAGAGGGCGCAGAGAAAGGGTAGGGAGAGAGATTTACGAAACATTCGAGATTTTTTACTGTTACTTTAATTATTGCTCCAATTCACTGGAAACTAAATGGTTATGACGGTAAATATAGAACTGCCAATTCCCGAATATTTTGATGTCAGCAAAGTTAGTGAAGTCTGGAAAGTACCTTATCAAGAGCGGGCAGCGGGTGCTAAAAAGTGGACTGAAAAATACAGCATCGAGCCTGCTGTTAGCGATAAAAATAAAATTTGTTTGCTGATAATTGACGCTCAAAATACTTTTTGTTTGCCTGAATTTGAATTATTTGTGGCAGGTCGATCGGGAACGGGCGCGATCGACGATAATGTACGTTTGTGCGAATTCATCTACCGCAATTTAAACTCAATTACTACCATTGCGCCGACGATGGACACCCACACCGCCATGCAAATTTTCCATCCTATTTTTTGGATAAATGCAGCAGGCGAACATCCCATACCAGCAGCTACATTAATTACTCTCGAAGATGTGGAAAAAGGCATCTGGAAAGTTAACCCAGCCGTCGCGGGCAGCATCGCAGCCGGAAACTATGCAGCCTTAGAAAAACACTGCCTTCACTACGTCAAGAAACTCAGCGACGACGGAAAATATCCCCTGACAATTTGGCCCTATCACTCAATGTTAGGAGGCATCGGACACGCCCTAGTTTCCGCCGTGGAAGAAGCAATATTTTTTCACAGTATCGCCCGCAACAGTCAAGCAATGTTTGAAATTAAAGGCGGCAATCCATTAACTGAAAACTATTCCGTTTTGCGGCCGGAAGTTTTAGATGGGGCTGATGGAAGTGCGATCGCGCAAAAAAACGTAAATTTCATTAACAAATTGCTGGAATTTGATGCAATAATTATTGCAGGACAAGCAAAAAGCCACTGCGTAGCTTGGACGATCGACGATTTACTGACAGAAATTGTAGCGCGCGATCGACAGTTAGCTAAAAAAGTTTATTTGCTGGAAGATTGCACCTCACCTGTCGTCGTTCCCGGTGTGGTTGACTTTACAGAACCAGCAAATGCGGCTTTTCAAAGATTTGCAGAAGCGGGCATGAACGTAGTTCAATCTACTAAGTTAGAACTTAGCTAGCATTCACTCGATCGCGATAAATAAGGTTCGTAGTAGGGACTTCAGTCCCCTAATAAATAAGCTTCGTAGTAGGGACTTCAGTCCCTAATTGTTCTCCCTGAAGACGAGTAGCATAATCTACCAACTATCTATTTTTTTCGAGATTTTTGAGAACCGTAAAGACAACACTGTCGCCAGCCCTTGCGAAGGAGAACTTAGCTTAACTTTCCTTCGAGTTGCTAACTGCTTCTTCCTGCTTAACAACATACTCCAACAAACCATCACAAGCATCTAACAATAAATCGATTACTCGATCGAACCCTTCCGGCCCACCGTAGTAAGGATCTGGAACTTCCTTCAGGTCGTAGATCCGGCAAAAATCGCACATCAACCGCACTTTATTTTTATATTTTCCCGCACGATCGAGCGCCAAAATATTCTGATAATTTTCGCGATCCATAGCCAGAATCAAGTCAAAATTCTCAAAATCTTGCTTGTTAAATTGACGGGCTGACCCTAACAATTCAATATCCCGCTTTCTTGCCGCTGCTGCCATCCGCCTGTCGGGAGGATTGCCAACGTGATAGCTGGCAGTTCCTGCTGAATCACAAGTAATTCGATCGCCCAAACCAGCTTTTTCAACTAAGTGATTCATAATATTTTCCGCCGAGGGCGATCGGCAAATATTTCCGAGGCACACAAATAATAATTTAGTCATCAGTCATTAGTTATTAATCATCTTTCAATTGTCACAGGTCAACAGGAGACAGCGAACAGTTGTCAACTGTCAACTGTCAACTGTCAACTGTCAACTGACTTAAAAACCAGGTAGATTGAGTCCGCCGGTGAGTTCTTCCATCTTCTCCCGCATCGTCATCGTAGACTTAGCATAAGCATCCTGCATTGCCACCGTGACAAGTTCAGAAACCACATCAGAACCTTCACCGAGGGCATCCGGCGAAATTTCCACGCGACGGGGTTCTTGGTTGCCGCTAAGAAATACCTTAACCAAGCCGCCGCCTGCTGTTCCCTCAATCTCCATTTGGTCTAACTCTTCTTGAAGCTTTTTAGCTCCTTCTTGAACCTGCTGAGCTTTTTTGAAAGCCTCAGTCAGTTCTTTCATTTTTCCCAGGCCGAAGCCAAATCCTTGTCCTGATTTTGTCATAACTGGTTCGATCGTATGTGAGTTAGCAAGCTGCCGTTTTCCGATTACCGATACTTTACAGTGACATACTCCCACGTCAAGTATTAGATTGCATACAGGTGGAATCACAGCCTCACGCGACTCTCATCCCACACTAACCGAGGCGGTATAGTGTGGGGATTCCCGTCTGTTTAGCTAAGGCCGCTGGCGGTATGTTAGAACGGAAAGTCTCCCATTATTCTAACTTCTGGCTCCAACAACAGCGACCACCGCTGCTGCACTTGCTCTTGCACGTGGCGAATCAGGTGAAAGATATCATTAGCCGTTGCCGACCCGCAGTTAAGAATAAAATTAGCATGGCGCTGAGCGACTTGAGCTCCGCCTATTTGGTATCCCTTGAGTCCCGCTTGTTCGATCAGCCAGCCCGCTGCCTTGGGAGTGGGATTGCGGAAGACCGAGCCGCAGCTAGGCAGGTGGTAAGGTTGAGTTGTCCGGCGCTGGCTGAAATGAGCGTTAGTTGCAGCCATGACTTGCGCCCGATCGAATCCGGGTTGCAATTGGAAAGTAGCTTCCGTTACCAATCGATCGTCCCCTTGCAGCACCGAAGTCCGGTAGCGGTAGCCCAAATCACTAGGAGCGAGAATTTCCACCTTCCCACCAGGGGAAAGCACCCGAGCACTGACCAAGATATCCGCCGTACAGCCCTTATGAGCGCCAGCATTCATCACCACAGCCCCTCCAACGGTGCCGGGGATGCCCACAGCCCATTCCAGGCCTTTCCAGCCGCGTTTAGCCGCCAACCAAGCGAGGCGGGGTATTGACTCCCCCGCCCCGGCTGTAACTTGACCTGTTCGATCGTTGAAACTCACGTGTTTCAGGTAGCGAGTGGCGACTACCAAACCGGGCAAACCCCGATCGCTCACCAACAGATTCGATCCCGCCCCCAGGAGAGTTATCGGCATTCCTTCAGCATCGGCCCAGGCAAAACTTGCTTGCAGGTCGGCAATATTGCGAGGAGCAACATACCATTCAGCGGGTCCGCCCACTCGGAAAGAAGTCAAGCTAGCTAGAGAAACCTGGGAATTAATCTTGCAGTCAGTTCCCCGCAGAGTAATCGGAGAATACACCGATCGATTTCCCTTGACAGAAAAGTCAGAACAGATAGCTACCATATTTTCTTTTAAATCCTCAAATACCTTCATCAAAAACTAGATCGAGAATTTGTCGATCCGATAAATCTGCTGGGTCGGGGGAGGCACCAGACACTGAAAAACAATTGCATCTGGGACCTGAACACAACCTGTTTTCTCAGCCAGCGGTATCGGCTTTTTGGTAAAAAGCCATCACTTCTGGGATGATTTGATTGAGATTTCCCGCACTCAAAAACAGAGCCAAATCTCCCGATCGCAGGGTTTCATTTAAAAACTTACCTGCAGCTTCTAGAGAAGGTTGGTAAACAACCTGCTGTCCTGTTTTAGCAATTAAGTCTGCAACTTTGTGCCCGTTAATTTGCCCTAAATTTGTTTCCCCAGCACTGTAGATATCAGTGACAACAACTAGGTCAGCATCGCCAAAAGATTCAGCAAATTCTGACAAAAAGCTCAGAGTCCGGCTGTAGCGGTGAGGTTGAAAAATGGCGACTACCCTTCCCTGTTTTGGATGCTGCGTTTCCCCCTTGGATGTAGAACTTGGTTTGCAGTCTTCAATGCGCAGGCGGGCGGCAGCTAAGGTAACGCGGATTTCGCTCGGGTGGTGGGCGTAGTCATCCACGAACAAAATGTTGTTGTGACAGCCCCGTACTTCAAAGCGACGGCTGGCTCCTTCAAAGCCTGCCATCGCTGAGGCAATTGCGGAAAACTCCAGCCCTAACAACCGACCTACTGCTACCGAGGCCAGGGCATTGCTGAGATTGTGCGTGCCCAACAACTTCAACTCCATCTCTCCGAGAAGAGCGCCCCGTTCCCAAACGCGAGCTTTGGTACAGTCCGAGCGGTACTCTACCTCATCTACGGTGTAATCAGCACCGAGATCGGGTTGCAAGCTGTAGCTGATACTTGGTTGCAAGCGATCTTTCACTATTGGATCGTCTATGCAGCCGACCAAAGTTTGACAGTTTTTGGCAAATACCTGAAAAGTTTCAACTACTTGGTCGAGACTGTCATAATGGTCGGGATGGTCTAGTTCGACATTGGTCACTACGCCGATTTTGGCTGTTAGTTTGACCAGAGAACCGTCTGATTCGTCCGCCTCAGCAACTAAGTAAGGGCTTTCCCCCAAACGGGCGTTTCCTTCCCAAGCACTCACCTCGCCTCCGACAACGATCGTCGGATCTAGACCGGCAGACATCAACATAAAGCCGATCGAACTGCTTGTAGTAGTTTTGCCGTGAGTACCGGCAACGGCAATGCTGTGGTAATCCTCAATTAACGCTGCTAGTAAATCCGACCTGTGAAAAATCGGGCAGCCCAAATCTAAAGCAGCTCGATATTCAGGATTCGCAGGATGAATAGCCGTCGAGCAAATGACTTGAGGCAATGCCGGTAATGGCTGGGAGGATTTCCCATTGCCGTTTGCTTCCAGAAGTTGGGCTGTCGCGACAGACGCCCCGATCCGGGTGCCACCCACCGCTGCAGGTACGGCTTTGTCTGGAGACTCGGCTACCTCAGAGCGATTGTTGGGGGCTATTTGAAATAATTCAAAATTGCTGGCGTCTTGACGCCAAAAAATATGAGCTCCCATAGCTTGCAAGCGCTCTGTAATGCGACTCGATTTAAGATCGGAGCCGTACACGGGTAACTTGCGTTTAGCTAGAATATAGGCAAGGGCTGACATTCCTATTCCACCAATGCCGATGAAATGAAATGGTTTACCGCTGAAATCAACAGAACTCGGCATCTTCGCTCCTCACACACCACACCACGCCAATAACACGCGATATCATATCAAGAATTGTTTTTTCAGGATACTGTTCGCTAGACATTTTGTACAAAACTCTTTCCGCCTCCCTCGATTTGCAGGAATTTTTTAGAGATATGGTTTGTATCCTATATGACTTGCTACGGGGGAGTTTTCCGGAACGGTCATAACTGAAAAATAGCAGGTTGTATGGGATGGGTGCTGGGATCGGGGCAAATTAACTGATTTCTGAAGTTTGCGCGCTGCTGTATTTTTTGTTTCCATCCCCCTGCTGCGATCGAATACGGCCACTTTTCTCGTTTTTTGAAATTAGTCCGGGCGCGCCACTCCTGAAAGATTCGCCCCCGCGATGTTTGAGTGCGATCGGGGGGTGAAGACCCCAAAAGATTTATCAACATTACCACGTATGGGGAAAATAGCTATTTTCGGGGGGACGTTCGATCCGGTTCACTGGGGGCACCTATTGGTGGCTGAGGTGGCGGTAAGTCAATTTCAGCTCGATCGAGTCATTTGGCTGCCGGATCGCGTTCCCGTACACAAATCGCGGCTGGATTTGGCAAGTTTTCACAGCCGCCGGGAAATGGTAGCTTTGGCGATCGCCCGCCGCCGGGATTTCGTACTTGCACCGCTTGAAGCAAATGCGGGCACTTCTTTTGCTATTGACACTCTGCTGTACCTGCAAAATTTATACCCGGACGATCGACTGTACTGGATTGTGGGTATTGATGCTTTCCAAACTTTGCCCAAATGGCACCGCTGCGGGGAAATTGGCGGGCTGTGCGGTTGGTTGGTAGCACCGCGCCCGAGTCTGCCTGACTCTGAAAGTGAGTTTGTTTCTGCTGCAAGGATACCGCGCGATCGAGATTTGCGCGATCGTGCCGTAGAAACTCCGTTTTTTACTGAGTCTGCTGGTGAATGCGCAGAATTGTCGCCAAGCAAGTTGATTTTTGACTGCTTTGGAGTGACTCTGGTGAATTCCTTG
>JBOFTL010001201.1:0-7288 GCA_051652045.1 Microcoleus sp.
ACCTGCCACCTCAGTTGCTGAAACGTCTGTCTCCGAGGGCGAACCCCTGCCGTTTTGGGCTAAAGCTCAGGCCGATCGCCTGGAGAGAATCGAACGCCTCAAAGAAACCGCGATCGAAGAGCCAGAGCCAGTTGCAGCCTCTGCCCCAGCCGCAGTTGAACCGGAAATCCCCGAATTTGCCTTTGACGAAGGCTTCCTGTGGTCCTCCGAAATCCTCGCCAGTCAAGGCCGCCGTCCCGACCAAGTATCTGTAGAAGAAATCACCTGGCTGCAAAAACTGCGCCAAGGCCTAGAAAGAACCAGGCGCAGCTTAATTAACCGACTTAAAGAGATCGTCGGTCAAGGTCCGCTCGATCGAGACGCCGTAGCCGAGATTGAATCCCTACTGCTGCAAGCCGATGTGGGAGTTGAAGCTACAGACATTATTATCGATCGACTTCAAGCCAGACTGCGGGAAGAAGCGCTGCCGCCAGAACAGGCCATAGCTTACCTCAAAAGCATTTTGCGCGACCTGCTTGACGCTCCCTGCGCCGCCAGTGCCGCCGGCAACCCCGCCTACAGCCTGACATTTGCTCCAGAAAAAGACACCTTCAATCTGTGGCTGATCGTTGGGGTTAACGGTGCCGGAAAAACTACTACAATAGGCAAACTAGCCCACATCGCCCAAAAATCCGGCTACAAAACCCTGATTGCCGCCGCCGACACCTTCCGCGCCGCCGCCGTCGAACAAGTGAAAGTTTGGGGCAGCCGCAGCGGTGTCGAAATCATCGCCAACCCCGGAAAAAATACCGATCCGGCTGCTGTCGTATTTGATGCGATCGCGGCCGCCCAAGCCCGAGACACCGAACTGCTGATCGTAGACACCGCCGGCCGCCTGCAGAACAAAAAAAATCTGATGGACGAATTGAGCAAAATCCGCCGGATAGTGGACAAAAAAGCCCCAGGTGCTACCGTAGAATCTCTACTGGTCTTAGATGCCACGCTAGGTCAAAATGGTTTGCGACAGGCGGAAGTTTTTGCAGAAGCAGCAAAATTGAGCGGAGTAGTATTGACAAAACTCGACGGAACTGCTAAAGGTGGTGTTGCCCTAGCTGTAGTACAGCAATTGGGCTTGCCAATCCGTTTTATAGGTGTCGGGGAAAGCATCGAAGACTTGCGTCCGTTTTCCAGTTACGAATTCGTGGAAGCCCTGCTCGATTTTAGATTCTAGATTTTAGATTTTTGATTGGATGAGGGATCTGTAGCGGCCTCAAATTTTTGAGGCGCACTCTTACAGTGACACAATCTAAAATCCTCAACTATCTGAGCTAAAATCGTTCCTCTTCAATCTAAAATCGAAAATCACAAATCAACAATGACTGCTGTGCCTTTGCCTCGTCCCTCACCTCAACCGGCTGACCGCCCTTCCGGTCGCAATCCTACCGATGTGACGCCTGTATTTGCCCTCAAAGAACTGGTGGCTCGCTTGCACCGCGAACAGCACAACGTTCAAGATATGCTCAGCTCGCTGGCTTTTGCCTTGCGCAGTTTGAACAATCTCAATCAGTTTTTGGAGTTGGTCCCTTTAGTTGCTACTCGGGTTACTGACTCTGACGGGGGTGCACTGGTACTGTTCAAACCTAACGGTCAAGTTCGGTTCCAGCAACTCCACTGTCAGGAAGGGCGACAGTGCCAAGATATGCGCAAAGCTTTGGAAATAGTTACGCGGCAGGTTTCAGCAGATGCGGGAACCAATAATTTAGAACCTTTGGCCGATGCTGCGGGTCAAATGTCCAGCCTCGACCTTCAATTGAGTCACTATTTTGGGCCGGACGTTCACTTGTTTGGCACGTCGATTTTAGTGAAGAATGTCGAACGGGGGCGACTCTACGTTTTTAGCAGAGATCCTCAGTACGTCCGGACTGCAGGCCGTCAAAAATTGGTCCGGCTGGTGGCGGATCAAACTGCTGTGGCAATTTATAAAGATGAGCTGACTGTGAAGCTGGCTGAAAAAGAACGTTTGGACCGGGAATTGGAAATTGGTGCGGAAATTCAATTGCGTTTGTTACCCCGCTGCTGTCCGACAATTCCCGGTGCCGACATCGCCGCCCGCTGCGATACAGCCAGCAGAGTTGGGGGCGATTATTACGATTTTATTCCCGCTGACTACGACCCGATCGGCAAGGATAATGAGGGGGAATACCCCCCATCCCTGATGCAAAATCTCAAGTCCAAAATCAACAAAGGTCGCTGGAGCATTGCGATCGGCGATGTAATGGGTAAGGGAGTGCCGGCAGGTCTGCTGATGACGATGACGCGGGGAATGCTCCGGGCTGAGGTGCTCAACCGCCACTCGCCGTCGAGAATTCTGCAACATTTAAATCGGGTAATGCACGCGGATTTGGAAAATTCCCACCGCTTTGTAACTCTGTTTTATTCGGAGTACGACCCGAAAACTCGCATTCTGTCCTACAGCAATGCCGCTCACCATCCTCCTTTGCTGTGGCGGTCGGCAACCAATTCGATCGAGCGCTTGGATACTTTGGAGGGGATGCTGATCGGGCTGGATGCAGATTCTCACTACCAGGAAGCGCAGGTGCAATTGCAGCAGGGAGATACTATTATTTACTACACCGATGGTTTTACAGATGCTGCAAATCAAAAAGGCGATCGTTTTGATGAGGAAAATTTGAGTGCTGCTTTCCAGTGGGCCTGTCAAAATTATCAAGAGTCAGAGCAAATATTGAATTATTTGTTCGATCGCGTGCAACAATTTATTGGTGCGGGTAATCGCAATGAAGATGACATGACCCTGGTTGTATTGAAAATTAAGTCTGTTACAGGAGAAAACAAGGAATGATAGTTAATTTGCTCCCGGAAATTACGGGATTTACCGATTTAATTAATTCGGACGCAGCCACTCATTTGTTAGTTGTAAAGCTGCATTTAAGTTCGCCAATCCTGGCCCAAGATTACTCAATTTTTACTAATTTCCAGAAAGCTTGGAACAATTTTGTATCGACGGGGCAAATAGGTGCTTTTGTTATAGGTATCGGGATCGGCTGGTTTATTAAAGGGATTATGCCTTAGTGCTTTCAAAGTTGAGAGTTGGAAGTTGAGAGTTGAGAGTTGAGCGGATTGGGGCAAGTATGTTTTGAGTTTTGAGTTAACCCCGTAAAAGTTGTGAGTTATGAGTTGTGAATGTTGAGTTTATTAACTTTTAATTCATAACTCACAACTCAAGATTTATCAGATAACTGGGCATTGGCAGTAAAGAATTCAGAGACAGTAAGGTGCGCGCTGCGCACCCTACAAATATGGTTTGTGCGTAAGTTCTAACCGATGCTTAGTCAAGTGTTTCGCGACAGGCGATCGAAGCTGTTTTGACAAAAATTAACCTCGATCGCATTTATGATTTAGCTGTTTTTGTATCTAAATTGGCAGCAGAATATTCTCACTATGTTGTATTGCGATAATTGAATTCCTTTCTTGCTGTTCGAGTTGCCCGCAAAAAAACTATAAGCAAATGTCAAAGTTCGATAAATTTGTTCGATAAAATTGTTTAAAAATTTGTAAGATGCGTCGGTCAGCTCCAGATAAAACTTATAAAAGATCGAGTTATGATGGCTGCCGATCGGGTATAATAATGCCCGCGATCGTTCCGTAAGTTCTAGCACAGTAAATTTTCCCAAAATGACATCTCAACAAAAAACTTGGAGTCAAAGATTTGAATCGGCACTGCATCCCGCGATCGCCCGATTTAATGCCAGTATCAGCTTTGATATCGAACTCATAGAATACGATTTGAGCGGCTCTGCGGCTCATGCAAAAATGCTGGCAAAAACTGGGATTATTTCTGCAGCAGAAGGCGAACAGTTAGTATCCGGTTTGGAACAAATCCGCCGGGAATACCGCCAAGGATTGTTTGTCCCCGGAATCGATGCAGAAGACGTGCATTTCGCAGTAGAAAAACGGCTGACGGAAATTGTAGGAGATGCGGGGAAAAAACTGCATACGGCTCGATCGCGCAACGATCAAGCTGGTACGGATACTCGGTTGTATTTGCGCGATCGCATCGGACAAATCCGCCAGCAATTGCGGGAATTTCAAGGGGTGTTGCTGGATCTTGCCGAGAATCATGTAGAGACTTTAATTCCCGGTTACACTCACCTACAACGGGCTCAGCCGATTAGTTTGGCCCACTACCTGCTAGCTTATTTTGAAATGGCCGATCGGGATTGGGAACGCCTCGGCGATGTTTGCCGGCGAGTGAATACTTCGCCCCTCGGCTGCGGAGCTTTAGCGGGAACTACTTTCCCGATCGACCGCCACTATACAGCAGCAGAGTTGCATTTCGACCGAATTTATGCTAACAGCTTAGATGGAGTTAGCGATCGCGACTTCGCGGTGGAATTTCTCAGTGCCGCCAGCCTGATTATGGTACACCTGAGTCGCCTGTCAGAAGAAATGATCCTTTGGTCATCTCACGAATTCGGATTTATCTCGCTCACCGATAGCTGCGCTACGGGTTCGAGCATCATGCCGCAGAAAAAAAATCCCGACGTGCCGGAGTTAGTGCGGGGCAAAACAGGGCGCGTTTTCGGTAACTTGCAGGCGCTGCTGGTAGCCGTGAAGGGACTACCCTTGGCTTACAACAAAGATTTGCAAGAAGACAAAGAAGCTTTATTTGACAGCGTGAAAACAGTCCAAGCCTGCTTGGAAGCAATGACAATTTTGCTGCGAGAAGGAATCACATTTAACTGCGATCGCCTTGCCGCAGCCGTTGCGGAGGACTTTTCCAACGCTACAGACGTAGCAGACTACCTAGCCACCAAAGGCGTTCCCTTTCGAGAAGCTTACAACCTCGTCGGTAAAGTGGTTAAAACCTGCATTGCAGGGGGCAAACTCCTCAAAGATTTGACGCTTGAGGAGTGGAAAGAATTGCACCCAGCTTTTGAGACAGATATCTACAGCGCGATCGCACCTCAGCAAGTGGTAGCGGCGCGCAACAGTTACGGGGGTACGGGTTTTGAACAAGTGAAGAAATCACTTATTGCAGCGCGCGATCGTCTAAGCCATTAATCTTCTGCAGCAGCCATGTCTTTCTCCTGCCTGCCGCCGCCCATGCCACCGCCGTCAGAGCGCCTTCTCTTATTGGAGAACATATCTTGATTTCTGCGCTTGCGAAACTTGCGGGCGTATGCTTGATTCCGTTGTGCCTTCTCTTTTTTGAGATTGCGGCGTTTAGCCATCCTGACCTCACTAATAAACAATAAAATGGCTGCTGTCTTAGCAGCCTTTAAGCCTTACTTAGGCTTTACCTGCGACCTGTGGCAATTGATACTCCTGCTTTCAAGAGATACATTTAACAGATAGCGTGACCTGTAGATCGTAGCAGACTCTATGCCAACCGGAAAAAAAATTCGTCAAACTCTTGACAAATAGAACAAATGACCCTCAATTCCGGCGACCTAGCTTTTGATTTCAACCTGCCCGACGGGGAAGGCAACACCGTCAGCCTCGCAGATTTTCGGGGTCAATGGGTTGTACTGTATTTTTACCCTCGCGACAATACCCCTGGCTGCACGAAAGAAGCTTGCGGCTTCCGCGACATTTACGCGGAGTACCAGTCCCGCCAGATTGCGGTTCTCGGTGTCAGTACGGACAGTCCCAAATCTCACAGCAAATTTGCAGCTAAATATCAATTGCCTTTTCCTTTGCTGTGCGACTCCGATGCCACCGTCGCTACGGCCTACGGTTGTTGGGGACTCAAAAAATTTATGGGTAAAGAATTTATGGGCGTGATGAGAACAACGTTCACGATCGCCCCTGATGGTAGGATCGAAAAGGTATATCGGAAAGTCAAACCAGAATCTCACGCAGGGGAGGTTTTAGCAGACTTGTCACAGTTAAAGTGATTCGCCGTAAGTTCCCCACCTTCGCTCGGTACATTGCCAAAATATGTCCGAGAGCGTGTTACTGCAATCTGTGTATAGCTGTAGCGTCAGGTCAGTGCGTATAGTTTGCGTTACACAATCTGCTATTGAGCGAGATACTAATTGAGTGAGATACTAAGTAGATCTGCCAGCGGGTAGATTTTACTGTGTCAAAGCTTCTCGCCCTAAAATTGTTTTTCCCTATCCAAACAAGCTTTTGAATGTATGAATCGATTTTGGCAGTTCGGACAAACTGTACTGGGGCTGATTTTTCGACATCCCGTGACAGGTACTAGCATCATTCCTGTATTGCCTGACGGGCGTATCGTGTTGATTCGCCGTCGTGACAACGGTTGCTGGGGACTGCCGGGAGGTATGGTGGACTGGGGAGAGGATATTGCTACCACTGTCCGTCGGGAATTGGCAGAAGAAACAGGACTGGAATTAGTAAAAATCCGGCGGTTGGTAGGGGTTTATTCTGCGCCCGATCGAGATCCCCGGATTCACTCGATTTGCATTGCTGTGGAAGCGGAGGTGCAAGGCAACATGGAAGTTCATGATTCGCTAGAAATTAGCGAAGTTGAGGCTTTTGTGCCGACAGCACTGCCAGAAGGCGGACTCAGCCACGATAACGAGCGACACCTGCAGGACTATTTTCAAGGGAGGACAACTTTAGCCTGAATTTCATGCAGTCTGGATGCCAACAGGATGCCAAACAGGTCTAAACCAAACAGGTCTAAATTTACTTTGCACTGCTGTGGGGCGGACTATCAGTTTAGAATTAATTTTTAACAAATGGAGCGAAATTCCCTATCCTCGCGAAGCGAGTTGGGGAATGGAAACACCACATAAAATACTTACAAATTTTTTTAAGAATATTTAACAGGATGTACTCACCGCTGCGCAATTCTCGGATCAAACTCTCTGTCGGACACATTTTCTGGCGGGAAGTGGGTCAAGGCCCGGATTTGGTATTTTTGCACGGATCTTGGCACGATAGCAGTCAGTGGCTGGGGACGATCGAATATTTGAGTCGCTACTACCACTGTTTGGCACCGGATTTGCTAGGATTTGGCGAGTCAAAATGCCCTAGCATCCATTATTCGATCGACTTGGAAGTACAGTGTCTTGCCGAATACCTCGATACTTTGAAACTGCGAGATGTTTATTTGGTCGGTCATTCTTTGGGCGGTTGGGTGGCTGCTAGCTATGCGGTGAAATATCCCGATCGAGTGCAAGGTTTGGTACTGTTGGAACCAGAAGGAGTAAATACCACAGAACAACAACAGCGAATGCGAGATGCTAATTTGCTGACGGCGAATCCTCCTTTAACTTTCTGGCTGATGCGGGCTATCTATCCGCTGGCTAAGTTG
>JBOFTL010001202.1:0-4639 GCA_051652045.1 Microcoleus sp.
CGTAACAGCGAAGCAAAATTCCGCAGCATCATTGAAAATCTCAACGATATAGTTTACATCATCACCCCCGACGGCACGTTCAACTATGTCAGTTCCCAATTCAAAAATATCACTGGATACGAAATAGCAAATTTGTTAGGTCGAAGTTTTGCTCAGTTTGTTCACCCAGAAGATTTGCAGGTTTGTGAGACAGCTTTGCAGCGCACTGTGCGGGGCGAGAAACTGCGAGATATCGAATATCGGGTTTTGCATCAAAATGGCAATTATTACTGGCACTCTTCCAATTTGTCAGCCCTGGAAAGTGACAGCAACGAAGTGGCTTCCTGTTTGGGAATCGCCCGTTACATCCACGATCGCAAACAAGCAGAAATCGCTTTGATAGAAAGTAACAGTCGCTGGCATTTAGCCATCGAAGCAGCCGGAGATGGCACTTGGGATTGGAATATCAAAAACAACCAAATTATCTTTTCTCGGCAGTGGAAAGCGATGCTGGGCTACGCAGAAGATGAAATTGCCAACGAGCTAACAGAGTGGGAAAGTCGGCTGCATCCCGACGATCGAGAGCAATGCTATGAAGATGTTGACAAACACTTAAAAGGCGAAACATCTGTTTATCGAAGTGAACATCGATTGCGGTGTAAAGATGGTACTTATAAATGGATTTTAGACCGCGGTCAAGTTGTTGAATGGGATAAAGACGGTCAACCCTTACGGTTTGTTGGCACGCATTGCGATATTAGCGATCGCAAAGTTGCTGAAACCCTACTCCAACAAAGCCAAAAACGTTATGAAACTCTAGCAGAAGCATCGCCGATCGGCGTTTTCTATACCGATAAAAATGCCAGCAATCACTACGTAAATCAGCGGGCTATGGAAATGACGGGATTGACGCGGGAAGAAGCCCTCGGTAATGGGTGGGCTAGCGTCCTACATCCTGAAGACCGCGATCGCGTGTTTTCTGAATGGGAACAATCACTGCAAACTAATCAATCTTTTCATTCCGAGTATCGCTTTTTGCGTCCCGACGGTACAGTTATTTGGGTAATCGGTCAAACTCTTGCCGTGCAGAATGATAGTGGCGAAATCGAGGGATTTGTAGGGACGCTCGTTAATATTACCGATCGCAAACAAGCTGAAATAGAGTTGGCAGGTTCTCAAGCAGAATTAATGGCATTATTTAACGCCATCAAGGATGTGATTATTGTCCTGAATGCCGAGGGGAGATTACTCAAAATCGCGCAGAGCTCTGCGCCTCTATTGTATCGACCTTCCGCAGAAGTTTTAGGCAAAACCATTCACGAAATATTCCCCCAAGATATGGCAGATGTTTTCCTCAAAACTATTCACGAAGCTATTGAAGTTCGAGCATTAACGCGGTTGGAATACTCGTTACCAATAGGCGATCGTTTAGTCTGTTTTGATGCGAGTGTTTCTCCAATGTCAGACGATTTAGTAGTTTGGGTAGCCCGAGATATTACGGATAGCAAACATCAAGAACAAGCTCTCCGCTTAATTGTTGAAGGTACAGCGGCAAAAACAGGAGCAGACTTTTTCAAAAGTTGCGTTCAATATATGGCTCAAGTATTAGAAGTGCGTTATGCTTTAATCGCTGAAGTTATCGATTCAGAAAACTCGATCGCGAAAACTCTGGCATTTTGGGCTGGAGATGACTTTGCTGATAACTTTACCTATAGTTTAATCGGCGCGCCCTGCGAGAAAAGTCAAAAAGAGTTCTGTTTGTACCGAAATTCCGTACAGCATCTGTTTCCTGAAGATGCTGATTTAGTGACACTCCAAGTCGAAAGTTACAGCGGTTTGCCGATTCTAGATGTTGCTAGGAATCGTTTGGGATTTATGGCGGTAATGGACACTAAACCGATGGAAAAAGCTGTAGAAACGCAGTCAGCTATCTTGAGAATTTTTGCCACCCGCACCGGTGCTGAAATTGAACGGATGCAGGCGGAAGCAACGGTACGGCGTTCTGAAATTCAACTGCGGCAGCAAACACAAGAATTAGAAACCACTTTGAAAAAGCTGCAAAACACTCAAACTCAGTTAATTCAAGCTGAAAAAATGTCAAGTTTGGGGCAGTTAGTTGCGGGGATTGCCCATGAAATTAATAACCCCGTTAGTTTTATTTACAGTAATATTCAACCTGCTACAGATTATGCGAGTAACTTAATTGAGTTATCAAATCTTTACCAAGAGCATTATCCCAATCCGCCGCAGACTATTGCTGATTTTAGAAAAAATATCGATTTCGAGTATTTAGCAAGTGATTTTTATAAGTTGCTAATTTCTATGAAAACTGGGGCCACTCGGATTAGCGATATTGTCAAATCTCTGCGGACTTTTTCGCGCCTGGATGAAGCGGACTTAAAAGCGATCGACATTCACGAAAATATCGATAGTACCTTAGTTCTTTTACAAAATCGTTTGAACGGTCGGGCAGGAACACCCGAAGTTAATGTCATTAAAAATTATGGTAACTCACCCTCGATCGAATGCTATGGTGGTTTATTAAATCAAGTATTGATGAATTTGCTGGTGAATGCTATTGACGCGATCGAAGAACGGCGAAATAAATTAGAAAAACAGGAAAAATTTGATTATGTCGGTCAGATCGCGATCGCAACTTCTAGGATTTCCAGCGATCGAGTGTGTATCTCAATTCAGGATAATGGCTGCGGGATGACTCCGCAAGTTCAAGAAAAAATATTTAATCCATTTTTTACGACTAAACCTGTGGGGAAAGGTACGGGAATGGGTTTGGCAACTAGCTATCAAATTGTTACGGAAAATCATCGGGGAGATCTTCAGTGTTTTTCGCTCCCCGGAGAGGGTACTTTATTTGCAATTACACTACCCATCCAAGCATCAATGGGATAGAACACCCGGATTTAATATAAATTCCCTTAGAAATGGCGGTATGAGGGGAATCTAGTTCTTGCAGATGTTGCTTGATGTATAATAGACTGAAGTTCGCAACTTACCGAAAATTTTATGAACGATCGCCAGCAGCCAGATGAAAATCGATCGCCCTCAAATAAGTGGAAGCTGATTTTAGGGATTGGTTTAGCAGTAGCTTTAATTACTGCGGCAAAATTGTTTAATTTTCAAGCAATTATCAAGAATGTGCTGGAGTCGATCGCCAGTCTCGGTCCTTGGGGTCCGGCGGCTTTTATTCTCATTTATATCCTAGCAACAATTTTGTTTATTCCCGGTTCTTTGCTAACTCTTGGTGCGGGGGTTTTATTCGGAGTTGTTGGCGGTTCGATTTGCGTTTCGATCGGCTCTATTTTAGGTGCTACTGGTGCTTTTTTGACAGGGCGCTATTTAACTCGTGACTGGGTTGCCAAACAAATAGAAGGCAATCAAAAATTTCAAGCCATTGATGAAGCAGTCAAGCAGGAAGGATGGAAAATTGTGTTGCTGGCGCGGCTTTCTCCGATTTTTCCGTTCAATTTACTTAACTATGCCTTTGGTGTGACGCAGGTATCCTTAAAAGATTACTTTTTCGCCTCTTGGATCGGCATGATTCCGGGAACTGTAATGTATGTTTATATCGGTTCCCTGGCGGGTAGTTTGGCGGCAATTGGGGCCGGTGGGCGATCGCGCACTCCCGCAGAATGGACTCTTTACGGCATCGGTTTGTTAGCCACGATCGCCCTTACTGTTTACGTCACCCGCTTCGCTAAAAAAGCTTTAAATGAGAAAATATCCAAAATCTAAAATCGATAATCCCAAATCCCAAATCCCCAATCGATTTGATTTCCATAGGACTAACTCTCAACTATTCCGTCTCCACAAAACTGTAATTTTGTCAATCCGTAATTTCCCAGAGATCGGAATACATTTATTTTTCGGAAAACTCAGTATTTTCTCTGTGTTATTTACAATTATTTTGCTATACAAAAGAGATAGATATTAAAAATATCCCAAACCTGCGATAAAAACCAGCTAAGTAATTAGCCTTAAATATTAACTTTATGTCCCTTTATTTTCCAGAGAACAGGACTTACACATCAATACAAAATCAACTCAGCTTTTCATAGAAATTAAAGACGCAAGTCCGATATTTCCGTAAAAAAATGGTTTCGGAGTGAGTCCTATATAAGTTAAATGTAGATTAATAAAAGGACAATTCCCGATCGCAAGCGCGAATTAAGGGTAAATTATGTCGAGGTGTTACAACTCCTTGACTCTGATTCCAGAGAGAATAGTTGACGATGCAAAACCGAGCAAATCAAGCCTGCACTCTATCTAACACGCAGCCCGGCCAGAAAAAGCTGCGCCATTTTTGGCACAACCTCAGCGGCAGCGCTCAATCGCGCTGGCAACAACTTTACAGTCTTTGGGAACACAGACGGCAGCGCCGCCACTTGCTCACCCTGCTAATTCTGGGCAGTACGGCTTTAACGATTAGCGCTAGTGCTTGCATCAGCTATTTTTTTGTGCGCGGATTGATACTCGACAATTCCAAGCAAATAGTGCTGTTAAAACTAGAGCAAGGTACCGAGGAAATCGATCGCTGGCTGAGCAACCGCAAAGCAGAAATAGAAACTATCGCTTATTCCCCTACTGTTCGGACTGTGGATTGGAGCTTAGTTGAACCGCTATTGCAAGGAGAAACCTACAG
>JBOFTL010001203.1:0-6942 GCA_051652045.1 Microcoleus sp.
GGGCCCGTTCGGCTTGGAATTCCTGCCAAAAACTAAAGACGGCGTTAATTAAAATCACCGTCCAAATTGCCCAACCCAGTTCCGGGGTGCGGGAAATAAACGCCAGGGTTCCCGCCACCCACAGCAGCAAAGCCATGAAGTGAGTTAGTTGGTCGGTAAAGCGCAGCCAGAGGGGACGGTGGGGCGGTTCGGGGAGTTCGTTGTAGCCGTGGTGTTGCAGTCGTTGGGTGGCTTCTGCGTCGGAGAGTCCTTGTGCGGAGGTGGTTAGCGTGTCGTATACCTCGGCGACGCCCAGAGTCCAAATGGGGGGATGTGAGGTCATGGAGATGCCTCCTGATTTATTTATCAGTCATCAGTCAACAGTCAACAGTTATCAGTTTTATAACTTTTAACTTTATACCTATTTTCGAGCTGCAAATTTTAATTTTTATGATGCTGTCCGATCGCCGATCGATACAGGAATATCGCCTAGAAGGTGAGTGGAAAGATGATAGTTATATTAAGGGTGTGTATATTTGGAAAAATGCTGAATTCCCCTATTCCCTTCCCCTTCCTCAAAATAATCCGTTACCCTGGACAATTTCTTTAATTGTAGTTAGCGTATCTAAACCAATTAATCCCCGGCGATAACCTTTCTGATTCGACATTCCCAAAAAGATTGCATCTCCTCGATTTTGATACCGCCGAAACCGCGGCGAAGTGTTAATAAAAGTAGATGCGCTGTTGACGTTCAAAGCAAATTGGCGACTTTCCAAATAAGATTCAGTGGCGATGCAATCAGCGTGGCCGCTGCTGTAGCGATTGATCCACCCGATCGCAATTTCTAAACTCTCGACAACTTTAAAGGCTATGGTTTTGTTTAAATAAGGTTGAGTCCATTCAAAGGGTTCAGCCAATCTCAAGTCCGGGAAATCTGCGACCAATTCCGCATCTCCGGTAATTTTAAAGCCTTTCTCTTTTAAACTATTCCACAACCTGACCAAAGAAGAATGCTTTTGATTGCGATCGATTAACACTTTTTCGATCGCATTTACGGGATCTGGCACACTTTGATGGCTGTCCAAAATCATCCACCGTGCCATCTCCAAACTGCCAGTTGGCGACCAATAAAGATAGCAATTTCCCATTGCTGACCTCAACACGGGGGCAGTACATTGCAACACTACCTGCTGCACCAAACTCGGCCGCCCGTAGGGAATAATTAAATTTAAATATTGGTCTTGAGTTACCAAATCCCGGATCGACGCGCCTCGATCGGGCGGTACTACCTGCAAGCATCCCAGCGGCAAACCGACATCATCAAGTGCCGACTGCAAAACATCTCCAATTACTGCATTAGTTTGCCAGCTTTCGCTGCCGCCCTTGAGAATCAAACTATTAGCGCTTTTGAGACACAAACCTGCCGCGATCGCCCCCAACTCGGGAAACGCCTCGTAAATTAAAGCGATCGCCCCCAGCGGGAGAGACTGACAGTACACCTGACAGCGTTCGACTTGATAGGAAGCATTCATCACCCTACCGATGGGATCTGGCATTTCTGCCAAGCGTTCGAGAATTTGCACGGTTGCTTTGAGGCGTTCCGGCGTCAGCTTCAGCCATTCCACAATCAAGTCGGGAATTGCCATGTCCCGACTTGCTTCTAAATCTAGAGTATTTGCTTCTAAAATCTCATTTTGGCGGCGTTTCAACATCTGTGCCATCGCCTGCAAAGCAGCAGCGCGATCCGTACTCTTTGTCCCCGCCAAGTCCAAAGAAGATTGATAGGCGCAGCGGGCGACATTGGCGCGATCGGATGAAGGGCTAGAATCCTCAGTTATCATTGACCTAACGCCTGTAAGCCAGCCACACCATCAGCGCGGGCAGCATTGCCAGCAATACCGCCACCATTGCCCACAGGATAATATTCGGGCCCGGCGAGTGCAGCGCCAGGGGCAGCCAAATCACTAACGGCACTAAAATCATGCCTAATGCCAGGGGTAAGTAGTGCGCCCTCAACCCTGGATTTGCTCTGTTCCACTGGTTTCCCGTCCACCGCCAAGCTTGTTTGTAAGGATAATTTGTCGATAATTGCTCGATAACGTCCCCGCTTTCATCCAATACAAATATTTGCTGACAGCGGTTGCAGCCAAAGGCTTCTGTCAGCGTGATGGGAATGAGTCGGCCCCGCCGCCTGCAGGGGCAGGGGTACTCACCGTTTAAGTCAATCTTGGGAGATTTTTGAGATGGCACGAGCAGTCCGCGAACAAAAGCGTTTTTGCAAAGGTCGTCGTTCAGATGTTTGTGTGAGAACTCTTGTCAACTGACTGCTGCGAGGTTGTACTCGATCGGCAATTTTAAGTTGCAAGTCCCCAATTTAATCTTACCACTAATTGGGGTATTCTCATCCTGTGTTAGAGGTATGGGACAGAATTTTTGACATACCGAAGCCAGCATAAAAGCACGAGGGGACTTGTTGCCAGCTTAAAAAGCGGATGAGGCGATGCGAAGGCGCGACATTCTCCTTGACTGGATGAGGCAAAACGCAAAATCTCAGTTCGATCGAGCCTTGCAGCGATTTTACTCAACCATGAATTAGAATCCCCCACTATAGCGGTACTCCGCTTAGTGGCGGGAGTATGTCAAATTTCTTTCGACTGCTGACTGCTGACTGATGACTGCTGACTGATGACTGCTGACTGATGACTACTGACTACTAACTACTGACTACTAACTACTGACTACTAACTACTAACTACTGACCAATGACCAATGACTACTGACTACTGACCAATGACTACTTACCAATGACTAATGACTACTGACTACTAACTACTGACCGATCGCTACTTTTTAAACAACGGCTTTTGATAAAGCGGCACAGTAAAAGTAACAGTAGATCCGAGTCCTTCGCCCATACTGTAAAAGTTTACCGTACCTCCCATCGCTTCCACCAGTTTTTGAGAAATCGCCAATCCCAAACCAGTACCCTCGTATTGTCTGGTACGATCGCCATCTACTTGAAAAAACGACTCAAATAATTTTTCCTGCTTGTCAAGAGAAACCCCAATTCCCGTGTCGGCAACTCGAATTTTCACCATTCCAGGAAGTTGGTTGTTGTGCACTGTCACCTGTTTCTCGATCGTTTCGGCGCTGATGCGAACTCCACCTTCGCTGGTAAATTTAATCGCATTGCCTACTAGATTTAACATGACCTGAAGCAGTCGCTGGTAATTGCCATACAAGATAATCTCGTCTTCGGTAGCAGGTTTTTGGATTTGAAATTGCAATTTTTTCTGCTGAATTTGAGCCCGCGTAAAATTTTCCACTTGCTGGAACAATTCGCCCAGTTTGACGGGAGCCAAATCTAACTGCATTTTGCCAGCTTCGATTTTAGCCACATCCAAAATATCGTTAATCAAACTGGACAAATGTACTGCCGAATGGTAAGCTTCCTCGATAAATTGACGCGCTTCATCGGGATCGTCTGCTAGGCCGTCCAAAATCAATTTCAGAAAACCGATGATGCCGTTAAGAGGAGTGCGGAGTTCGTGGGAAGTATTGGCCAGAAACTGACTTTTGAGTTCGGAAAGAGCAACGGCTGAGGCGCGGGCCTGTTCTACTTCTTGGTAGAGAGTAGCATGGGCGATCGCGCTGCCGACTTGGGCGACTAATTCGCGAGCGAATTCAAGTTCGCCATCAGTCCATGCTGGAGAATCGCCGCAGCGGTGCAAGCAAATTAGCGCATTCGGTTGGTTTTTATAGGAAGTAGCTGTAACCAGAACAGAATGCCGATCGAAAGGATCGCGGACGATCGAGGTATACTCAACTGCTACTGGCTCTAGGGTAATTAAAGTTTGCATCCACCCCGGTTGTTCGGCGGCGTGCAGTTCCAATCCGAGCATCGAAGAGTAGGGTGCTTGACAGTATTCAGCTACTACTTTCAGAGTTTGCAATTGCAGCTTTTGGATTTCGGTTGCGGGCAACCCGCTGGTAATTGACACTGGCAGTTCCATCTCTAACAAACTCGGATTTTGTCGCTCTTCTGGGGCTGGTAATGGAGAGGAATCTTGTTTTTTACCTGTGTATTTATAGGAACATACTATACAGCGGCTGGCACTTAAAACTTCACCCAAACTATTAGCTGTTTGCTGCCAAATTGTTTCTAAATCTAGGGTTTTGTGGAGGTTGTGAGCGATTTGAGAGATGATATTGCGATCGATTTCCGAGTAGACAGGGAGCGATCGACCGGGAATGCGGAGAGCTGCTAGTGGCATTTTTGACAGCTCCGACGGTTTGGGTAGTGAGGGCGAATAGGGGATTAATCCTGCAGGATCGGGGGTTTGTCGCTCTGTTTGTTGTTCTGATAGCAACCTGCCCATCACTAATACTTTTTCAGCGTTGCCGTTTGAGGTAACAATTGGAGTGGCTGTTAGGTCGAAAACAAAACACTTTCCGGCATAGTAAAATTTATGGCTGAACCGTTCGGGTACGAGAGTGTCGAGAATGCGGCGCAATCGGTCGAGGTAAAGATCCGGGGCGATCGGTTGCAGGCTTTGGCTGGCAGTGCTAGAGTCGATTTGTTCTATTACTAAATCGTACTGCTCGGCTTTTTGCCAGTAGAAAGATAGATATCGACCTTCAACATCTTGGGTAAAGATTAACTCTGCCCCTAACTCTTGAAAAAAGGCTGTAGAGGCAAGGCTCGATTGCCGGAAATCAGTTTGAGAGTCCATCAGAGCAAAGGGGAAAATATCATATAGATCGGGGTAAACTTTTTTCCTGTTAAAGTGGTAATTTTTAACTGGATCGAAAATTATCCCCTGTGGAAAAATTCAAATTTTAAAATTAAGCAGACCTAAATTTAATTTTACTGTTCTCAGATTTAATTGCGAAAATTCGATCCGGCAGTCAGCGCAAGTTGGAGATATGCAGGCGAGGAAAATTTTGCGCCTGCAGATTTTCATTTTCCAGCGGGCGATGGAGATTCTAGTCGTTCCACTCACCCCGAGGCGGCACAGGGGGATTGCGGCGCAAACTCAAAGCCAGATCGTCTTCTCGGCGCTCGCCTCTGAGCCACTGGCGGATCGCAGTTTCAATCACTTTGCTCGGGTCATTTGTCAAGTGCTTGATTTGGTCTAGCAGTTCAGAATCTATATGAATAGATACTTCCACTTTTTCTGAGGAACTGTGGGAAGGTACGATCGAGTCGTTCATAATTAAAAAATCCTAGTTCTAATTCCTAAATTTCGATTCCCTCTAGCAATTTTTGCCTGTTGGTTTTGCAGGAAGAAGAGTTGACTTAGTGTCTCGTGCCCGACAACCTGACTGGACTGGAGATTTGAATCTGGAGATTTGCACTCCATATTTCTGCGATCGATTAACAGCTTCTCGTACAATGAGAGAGAAGTTTTTTTTCTTTTGGTCGTTTTGACTCGATCGGACGGCAATTAAGGAAAAAATCAAACAGGAAAAAATAAAATTTTTTTCACGCGAGGAGGTTTACCTCGCCGACTGTTCGATCTCAATCTCCCATCGCTATCTGGGATCGCCATCTGGGATTACTGTCCCACTAACGGCTTTAAGCAAGCACTCTACTCTTGCTTGTGCAATCATACAACAAAAGTCAATTCTTTGCCGACACCTCCTATGACAAACGTCCCTGTATCTCGCATTCGCAATTTTTCGATTATTGCTCACATCGACCACGGAAAATCCACCTTGGCCGATCGCCTGTTGCAGGCGACTGGGACGGTTCAGGAACGGGAGATGAAGGAGCAGTTTTTAGACAGCATGGATATCGAACGGGAGCGCGGCATTACGATTAAGTTGCAAGCGGCTCGGATGAATTATACAGCCAAAGACGGTCAACAGTACGTCCTGAATCTGATCGACACTCCCGGACACGTGGATTTCTCCTACGAAGTTTCGCGCTCCCTTGCTGCTTGCGAAGGTGCTTTGCTGGTAGTAGATGCTTCTCAAGGCGTAGAAGCACAAACCTTAGCTAATGTATATCTCGCCCTCGAACACAATCTGGAAATTATTCCTGTTTTAAATAAAATTGACCTGCCGGGGGCGGAACCGGAAAGAGTCAAGGGGGAAATAGAAGAAATTGTCGGCCTCGACTGCAGCGGGGCGATTCTAGCTTCTGCAAAGGAAGGTATCGGTATTGATGAGATTTTGGAGTCGATCGTCGAGTTGGTACCGCCGCCACAGGATACGGTTTCCGAACCGTTGCGGGCGCTAATTTTTGACAGTTATTACGATGCTTATCGCGGTGTAATTGTTTATTTTCGGGTAATGGATGGCAGCCTCAAAAAGGGCGATCGCATCCTGTTGATGGCCTCTGACAAGGAGTATGTAATTGATGAATTGGGCGTGCTTTCTCCGACGCAAGTTCAAGTAGACGAACTGCACGCGGGGGAAGTAGGTTATCTAGCTGCAGCAATTAAAGCAGTAGCTGATGCTCGTGTCGGAGATACGATTACTTTGGTAAAGAAAGCTGCATCGGAACCTTTGCCCGGTTATACAGAAGCGAAACCGATGGTTTTTTGCGGTTTGTTTCCCACTGATGCCGACCAATTTCCCGATTTGCGGGAAGCTTTAGAAAAACTCGAACTTAACGATGCGGCGCTGTCTTACGAACCGGAAACTTCTAGCGCGATGGGATTTGGTTTTCGCTGCGGTTTCTTGGGTTTGCTGCACATGGAAATCGTCCAAGAAAGGTTGGAAAGAGAATACAATTTAGATTTGATTGTTACTGCTCCTTCAGTAGTTTATCAAGTTACGACTAATAAGGGAGAAGTGCTGACAATTGACAATCCCAGCCACTTACCGGAACCGCAGCACAGGGAGAAAATTGAGGAACCTTACGTGCAGGTAGAAATGCTCGCGCCGGAAAGTTACGTAGGTACGCTGATGGAGTTATCTCAAAATCGGCGGGGCATTTTTAAGGATATGAAATAC
>JBOFTL010001204.1:0-3376 GCA_051652045.1 Microcoleus sp.
ATCCGTCAGTTCGCAAAAAGCGCGACCGAGATCCGTCAGCAGCATCGCCCAGCGTTCCGGAGCGCTATACTTGGTATAAACTTGCAAAGCATTTTGATAGCAGGCGATCGCGCTTCTGAGGTTGCGGTTCCTCTCGCCCCTCAAGTGTTCGCTCAAAGCGCGGCCGAGGTAAGTACACAGCATCGCCCAGCGTTCGGGAGTTTTTTGGCGGTTGCAAAACAGTAAAGCATTTTGATAGCAGGAAATCGCCATTTCTAAATTATCCGCCCGATCGCCGTTGATGCGCTGGTTGTAAGCCCTGGCGAGGTAAGTTTGGATCGAGCTCCAGCGTTCGGGAAACTTAATTTGGCTGTAGACTTGCAAAGCATTTTGGTAGCAAGCGATCGCGATTTCCAAATTATCCGCCCGATCGCCTTTAACGCGATCGGCAAACACCCGTCCTAAATTGTTGTTAGTTGTCGCCCATTGCAGCGGAAAAGCTTCTTTAGTGCGGATTTGCAAGGCTCTTTGATAGCAGTTAACTGCATATTCGAGATTTTCTGCTCGATTCCCCCGCAGGCGATCGCAAAAAGCATTTGCCAGATTGTTTTGAGTTGTCGCCCAGCGTTTGGGAAAAGACTTGCGGTTGTAGACTTGCAGGGCATTGCGGTAGCAGCCGATCGCCCTTTCGAGATTTTGCGCGCGATCGCCCGCGAGGCGGCGGCTGTAAGCGCGTCCGAGATTGTTTTGAGTGCTCGCCCACTCCCGCCCGAAAGTCTCTGGGGTGCGGACTTGCAGGGCATTTTGGTAACAGGCGATCGCCTTTTCCAAATTATCTGCGGGTTCTCCCCGGAGGCGATCGCTGTAGGCATTACCGAGATTGTTTTGCAGGGTAGCCCACTGTTCTGGATACTGGGAGAGAGTGCGGACTTGCAGCGCGTTTTCAAAACAACCGATCGCCTGTTCGAGATTTTGGGCGCGATCGCCCTTAATGCGATCGGTGTAAGCGTTGCCCAAATTATTTTGCAGGGTAGCCCACTGTTCGGGAAATTCTCTGCGGGTAAATACCCTAGCAACTGCTTCGTAACCGGCAATTTCGATTTCCAAGTTATTCGCCCTGCTACCGAGGGGAAATCGCCCGATCGCGTTGCTCAAGTTGCCGATTTGGGCCGCAATTTGCCTGGCCTGAATTACATCGGCCGCCGGCAGTAGGGAAGTTGCCCAGCGGCGCAATAATTGGGCGAAGTTCTGGTCTAATTTGTCTAAATTCGCCCGCAGCAGGGGATACAATCTTTGCGGATCGGGGCTGCTGGCGGCAGCACGCAATACTTCCGCTAAAAAAATCAGGTAGGCGATCGGGGCTGCAGGTAATTTGGAATTATTGCGGGCAACTTCCAAAGGAGCGATCGCCTTGTGCAAGAATCTCGATGCCTTGACTAAACTTTCCCGCGTCAGTTCCGGAACTTCCAAATACAGCGTTTGCATCAATTCCAAGTCGAGCGACTTGGGATCGGCACTCAAAACCAAATTCGCTCCTGAGTCCCCGGAATGCTCCAGCAGTGCTCGGAGCATATTCACATCTGTATCGCCACGCTGTTCGTTCATCGTGATATTGCCGAACTATTAACGATTGCTGCCCCCGTGAAGCCCATTAAAGCAGGAACTAACTACTAATAAAATATATTTTGTTTTCCCGCCCTCGGTAAAAGCAATATATTTGCTGGATGAATCTTCGATGCCACAGCGAAACCGCAGATGAATGCAGATCGAAGCAGATAGTTTTCAGAAACTTTTAGACTTTGGCGGTAGGTCTAATGTTTCTGAAAAAACTTCTGCATTTATAAAGATCGACCCGCCCTGACAGCATTGCTGAGGGCGAGTTGAGTCGATCGGCCTGCCAGGGATGTCAGTGAAATTACGGTCTGGCTGCGGCAGCAATTGCTGCTTCCACAGCAGCCACAGCCCGATCGACTTCGGCAGCGGTGACGATGAGGGGCGGAACGAATCTCAGGACTTTCGGACCTGCAGGAACCAAGAGAACTCCAGCTTCGATCGCGGATTTTACGATATCGCCGGAGGTAAGTTCGATATCGACTTGCAGTTCCATGCCGTTAATTAAACCCCAGCCGCGCACTTCGGCGACGATTTTGGGGTATTTAGCTGCAATCTTGTTGAGTCCGGCCCTTAATTGTTCGCCCCGTTCGTGCACGTTGGCTAGCAGGTTTTCCTGTTCTAAAGTTTGGCAGACGGTCAAAGCTACGGCGCAGGCGAAGGGATTGCCACCGAAGGTACTGGCGTGACTTCCCGGTTCAAAGACATCGCAATGGGATTTGCACAGCATAGCGCCGATCGGGATGCCGCCGCCGAGTCCTTTTGCGGAGGTAAAAATATCCGGTTCGATGCCGAGGTTTTCGTAGCCCCAGAGTTTGCCGCTGCGTCCCATCCCGACTTGCACTTCGTCAAGAATTAGCAAAATGCCTTTTGCGTCGCAAATTTCGCGAATTCGCTGGAAGTAGGCGCGATCTCCGGGGCGAACTCCGCCTTCGCCTTGCAGGGCTTCCAGCATAATTGCTGCTACTTGACGTTCATCTTTATCTAATTCGGCGATCGCATTTTCGATCGCGCCGATGTCGTTGTACGGTACGTAGTGGAAACCAGAAACCAAGGGCGCAAAACCTTTTTGGTATTTGGGCTGTCCCGTAGCGGTAATCGTGGCGAGAGTCCGCCCGTGGAAGCTAGCGTGAGCAGTAATAATAGTCGGATTGGCAATATTTAACCTTTCGTGGGCGTACTTGCGCGCCAGTTTAATCGCACCTTCGTTGGCTTCGGCACCGGAGTTGCAAAAGAAGGCTCTGTCCGCGCAAGAATTCTCTACCAGCCACTTCGCCAGCTCGCCCTGTACGGGGATATAGTACAGATTGGAAACGTGGTGCAGGGTCTGAATTTGCTGGGTAACGGCTGCGATGAGCGCGGGGTGGGCGTGTCCCAGAGTGCAGGTAGCAATCCCGGCAACAAAATCGAGATATTCCCGACCTTCAGTATCCCAGACGCGGCAGCCTTCGCCTCGTTCTAGGGCAATATTAAAGCGCCCGTAGGTTTTCATTACATAAGTGTCGAAGCTTTCGGCACTGAAGGGACTGGCTGCGGCTGCGACTGGCGGTTCTTTGACTAAGGTTTCTGGACTCACGAATTACTCCTTTTGCTCCTTAACAGATCGGATGCAGACCTCGATTGTACGGCAAAAATCCAGGTTGGGGCGCAGCCTGTCACTTTTGCCACCAACACGACGGAATATTACGTTCGATCGATCGCCAGCGATTCCTACAGTAGGTTGGGTTGAACTAGCGTGAAAACCCAACACTTATGGATGTTGGGTTTCACTGCGTTGGACCCAACC
>JBOFTL010001205.1:0-3239 GCA_051652045.1 Microcoleus sp.
AACTATTTTGATGGCGATGTTTAAATCCAGATTGTAAAAACTGCATCATCAACTGTCAACTGTCAACATTCAAAAAAATGTTTACAATAAAGGAAGAAAGTTTAGCATAATTATTGAGTTCGTTATGGGTATTCCATCTTCGTTGTTAGCTTCGGAAACTATAACATTTGAGCGGGCGATCGAGCTGACTCAATCTTTGCTGTCTCAAATTGAAGCCGATCGACTTTCGGAAGCCGAAATCGAGCAATCTGTTGCATCTTTGGTGAAAACCGAAAACGGTGCTAGGGGGTTTTTTGTTACTTATTTAACGGACGATCGACCTTTGGCAGATACACCATCATCTGGCGTGCTGGATGCACTGCGACAGGCTCCTGATATCGTAGCAGAACTGTTGGTGAAAAATCTGGCGATGTCGGCAGCAATGGTAGTCCACCACTCGCGAGAACAAAATGAGGAAATGGCTGCGAGCTCTGCTAGAGTTCAAGGTCGATCGCGCTTTTTAATTCAAACCTTACAACTACCTGCTTGTCAAATTCTGGTGCAGCAAATGCTCGCAACTTGTCAAGATGGAGGGGGTGAATATGAATCGTTTTTCCGCAGGTGGGGTTACGATGGCGAGCAGAAAATAGCGATCGCTTCAGCATTGCAAGAAGCGATGGATTCTGGAAACAGCAAGTAAATATCTCAGCAAATTGGTACTGTTTCTTCGGGCTTTAAATTCCCAGGATTCACGTACCAATCTGGTTTTAATAGCTAGCCAGCTTTCATTTTGGTAATTGGTAATTGGTAATTACTTGATATTTTCGATCGGGGACTTAAGGCATTGAGCGAATATTGTTCGCGAAAAACCTGGTTTCTGGGGCTATTAAATAGTTAAAAAGTCAAAAGTTCTAAGAAACCGGGTTTTCTGAGATTTAAGGCCTCCAACGCAGATTTTTCGAGAAAAACCCGGTTTCTGAGGCTGTTAAATATTCAAATAAATCGGGTTTTTTTGAGATTTAAGACATCGATCGCGCATTTTTCGACAAAAATCAGGTTAAGTAAGTCGGTACGAAAATTCATAGTTATGTCATTGCGAGCCCAGCGGAGTGAAGCGTTAGCCCAGCGATCCGTAGGAAAGCAATTCGCTTGCGTTTTTATCAACTTCATACTTCGTTACACAGATCGGTTTATTCGCACCTACCTACTTACTGCGCAAATCAAAGATATCGATTGCTATTCTCTCCCCCTTCCCCTCTCTCCCCCTCTCCCTACTCCCCCTCTCCCCTACCCACAGGCTACCCTTGATAAAAGTGGCGGGGCTGTGGAATAATTGCGATTTAACACAGGCTGTCTGGCCGCAGCTCGAGTTAATTGTGGTGTGAAGGTAGCAAACGAGGGCTAAAAAATTGCTGAGATCGGTGAAAGGAGTTGCCCACAAAGCCCGCATTGTTGGCAGCAGGCTGCCCGCAAGCAGTCAGTGGGGGGCAAAGTTAAATCTGCTAGCAACGCTGGTGCGTCGGGATTTGGAAGCTCAATATAAAGGCTCGATTTTGGGCAATTTGTGGCCTCTACTGAATCAGCTATCGCAGTTGCTGATTTACACTTATGTATTTTCGATCGTCCTGAAAGTCAAGCTCAACCTGCAAGGTTTCCCGGAAAATAGCGAGGTTACTTTTGGAGTCTGGCTGTTTGCAGGTTTGCTGCCTTGGAATGCTTTTACTAGCGGTTTGGTTAAGGCTGGGGTTTCTGTGGTGGGACAGCCGAATTTAGTGAAAAAAGTGGTATTTCCCCTCGGTTTGCTGCCGCTAGTCCCGATTTTTACAGCTTTGATTGAAAGTTCCCTGGGTTTGATTGCTTTAATCGCGATCGTAGCAGTTTCTTCGCA
Organism: Microcoleus sp.; assembly: GCA_051652045.1. GTDB lineage: Bacteria > Cyanobacteriota > Cyanobacteriia > Cyanobacteriales > Microcoleaceae > Microcoleus. The sequence continues at coordinate 1,868 of JBOFTL010001205.1, forward strand.
AAAGCTCAACGCTACATTGTGCTTGCTGCCGCTGGTTTGGTTGCCTCAGTTGCTGATAACTGCTGGGTTGGGATATTTGACAGCGGGCTTGACGGTGTTTTTGCGAGACATTCCTCAGACATTAGGTGTTATTCTAAATTTTTGGTTTTATTTGACGCCGATCGTCTATCCGGCATCGGTGATTCCTGAACCGTGGCGGGTGTGGATATTTTGGCTGAATCCGATGGCTGCAATCTCAGAAGTTTACCGCGATTTGATCTTAATTGGAGAAGTCAAGCACTGGGGCGAATGGGGGGTGGCTTTTCTGATTTCTGCTGTTATATTCTATGGGGGTTTGTCGGTTTACCGCCGCTTGCGCCCTGCTTTTGCTGATGTTCTTTAAAGAGTTGAGAGTTGAGAGTTGAGAGTTGAGAGTTGGTAGGGGCGGTACCCCCGTGCCCGCCCTCTTCGTTGAGAGTTGAGAGTTATAGTGCGAGCGTCCCCGCTCGCGATCGATTGAGAGTTGAGGGTTGACCGATTACTGATTAATGATTGCCGATTACTGATTACCAATTACCAATTACCAATTACCGATTACCAATATCAATTATCAATCTAAAATCGAATGGTAGAAACTGTTATTTCCCTAAAAAATGTTTCCAAATGTTTTAAGCGCTACCAACATCCGGGAGATCGCTTAAAAGAGATGATTTGTCCTGAAAGAAAACTGGCGGATGAATTTTGGGCTTTGCAAGATATCAATATCGAAATTCCTAAAGGGGAAACTCTGGGAATTGTCGGCCGCAACGGTTCGGGAAAAAGCACTCTGTTGCAGATAATTGTGGGGACGCTGACGCCTACTTCTGGCAGCGTGAATGTGAAAGGGCGAGTCTCGGCTTTGTTGGAATTGGGCAGCGGGTTTAACCCGGAATTTACTGGCAGGCAAAATGTGTTTTTTAACGCTCAGTTGCTGGGTTTTAATAAAAAAGAAATAGAAGAAAAATTTGATGCGATCGCGGCTTTTGCTGATATTGGAGATTTTATCGAACAGCCTGTCAAAACTTATTCTAGCGGGATGTTTGTCCGGCTGGCTTTTGCCGTGGCAACTAGCGTCGAACCGGATATTTTAGTGGTTGATGAGGCGCTTTCCGTAGGAGATGAAGCGTTTCAGCGGAAGTGTTTCGCTCGCTTGCAAAGCATTCAAGAAAATGGGGGAACGGTGTTATTTGTGTCTCACGCCGCTACTTCTGTGGTAACGCTTTGTACGTCAGCAATTTTGATGGATAGCGGAGAATTGCTGCTCGCTCACACGCCGAAGGTGGTAATTTCTAAATACCAAAAACTGATTTATGCCGACCAAGATAAAGTTTCCGAATTGAAGGAAGATATTAGA
>JBOFTL010001206.1:0-4175 GCA_051652045.1 Microcoleus sp.
ACAATTTCTGTAGGGACACGGCACTGCCCATTCGTGTCAACTTAACGTATAACAAATAGTCCGGCAGGGGTTTAAACCCCTGCCTCAAAGCTAAAGTCGTCTGAAGACGACTAATGAGTTCTTCAGTCCTCTTTGAGAGGACTTTCGCTATTAGACAGGGGTTTCAACCCCTGGCGGACTGACGGGCGGACGGAAGGACTGGGCGGACTGACAGCTTAAGTTGACACCAATGGGCTCTTGGAGTGTCCGTACCGCGATCTGTACCTCACAAACCCAATAAAAGGGCTGTAATAATTGATAATTGATACTTGACAGTCTATGGTCGATCGTCGATAGGGTAGTGCGAAAGTCCCCGATCGCGAACCTAGTTAAGAATTGACAATTACCAATTACCAATTACCAATTACCAATTAAATCTCATGATAGATCGGGAATTGTACGAAATCCAAAAATCAGCAGGTGCAACTTTTATAACATCGAGTACCGGGAAAGATATTCCCGTTAGTTTTGGTAACGATCGAGATGCGATCGCAACCACTAAAACAGGTGCAGCTTTGTGCGATCGCACTCATTGGGGACGCATTCAAATTTCCGGGAGCGATCGCCTGCGGTTTTTGCACAATCAAAGTACCAATAATATTAACATACTCAAACCAGGTCAAGGTTGCGATACTGTTTTCGTCACTTCCACCGCACGGACGATCGACTTAGCTACCGCTTACATGACAGAAGATGCTGTATTGCTGTTAGTTTCTCCCCAACGATGCCGCCAGCTTTTGGAATTGCTCGATCGCTATATTTTCCCAATGGATCGCGTCGAACTAAAAGATTTAACCGATACAACAATTACTTTCAGTCTCATCGGATCGGAAAGCAGTAAATTATTAGAAAAAATCGGAGTTAGCGGACTAGAAAATCTAGCCTATGCCGCCCACCAATCGATCGATTTGGCAGGTATGCAAGTCAGAATTGCTGTCGGTAGCGGTTTGGCATCTCCAGGATACACCTTAATTGCAGCAGCAAGTGACGGCGCTAATTTGTGGCAAGAATTAGTCAAATCTGGTGCAGTCCCGATGGGCGATCGAGTCTGGGAACAACTGCGAATAGAACAAGGACGCCCCGCCCCAGATTTTGAACTCACCGACGATTACAATCCCCTCGAAGCTAGACTGTTACACACTATTTCCTACGAGAAAGGCTGTTATATCGGTCAAGAAACAATTGCCCGTTTGAACACCTATCAAGGAGTCAAACAGCAACTTTGGGGAGTGCGATTGAGCGGCTTAGTAGAACCGGGTACGGTAATTACGATCGCTGATGAAAAAGTAGGTAAATTAACCAGTTTTACTGAAACAGAATCCGGTTATTTTGGTTTGGCTTACATCCGCACCAAAGCTGGCGGAGAAGGTCTGAAAGTGCAAGTTTCAGAAGTATCCGGGGAAGTAGTAAATGTACCTTTCTTGAGTTTGTAGTGAACTGTTTGTAGTAAGGACTTTAGTCCTTAAATCCAAGGACTGAAATCCTCATTACAAACTGGAGCGATCGAAGGACTGAAGTCCTTACTACGAACCCTACTCCGAAATGTTTGTAGTAAGAACTTTAGTCCTTAAATCCAATGACTGAAATCCTCATTAGAAACTGGAGCCTCGAAGGACTGAAGTCCTTACTAAGAACCCTACTCCGAACTGTTTGCACTAAATAATTATGCACTAAATAATTACATAATCACCGCCCGAAGCAGCATTATCTAACGGCGGTTCCGATGGTTCAGGATCGCTGTAATAAGCATCAATGTACGCGATCAAATTTTGGCGGTAAGCATTAAGATGCGAATTTACCGCTTCTACATCATGTTGTGCCGCAACATAACTGCTGTCTTTTCTAAATAAACCCGATTCTTTCACAAAAGCCATATCCACTTGCCACAAAGCTGTATCGGCGGGACGGTATCCCAAATCGACAATATCGTAAGCAGCGAATCCTTGAGACTTCATAAAATGAATTACATCATATATTTGACCGAACAAAGTAACTTCTACAATTACATATTCAGTCTGCTGCAAAATTTCCTTCGCCCCCTCTAAAACATCTACTTCCTGCCCGTCTACATCAACTTTAATTAAATAGGGCCCGGGCAAATTTCTTTCCCTGCATATTCGATCGAGTGTAATTGCAGGTATCTTTCTCACGTAAGGATTGCTGCTGTCAGTACCGCGATTTTCAGAAATCGAAGAGTGCAGCATATCGGGACTGACATTGAGTGTAAAAACTCCCGATTCTTTTGTCGCAGCAGCAATAATGTATTCCGCATTTTTTAATTTGCGGCAAATTTTAGCAAGATACGGTTCATTTTCCGCGATCGGTTCAATTAACAAATGTCGAGCATTTGGGAAAGTTTCGTAAAGATTAAAAGTTCCTAAAGCCGCACCGACATCAATTACAGTTTTTGGTTCAAAACCTAACTTTTTCGCCTGCAACAAACTGCCGGACATCGTATTTCTGGAAGTGCCTGTTTGTCGATCGCTCACTATTTGTCTCCTAATGATAACTCGATTTGTAGGGTGCGCAGTGCGCACCTTACCGCTACAGATAGATTTGTAGGGTGCGCACTGCGCACCGCAACTCAATCTCACTAACTAGATTTATAGGGTGCGCGTCGTGCATCTTACTCTTAAAAACCTCGCGTTTCATTTATCAACTCTCAACTCTCAATCGATCGCGAGCGGGGACGCTCGCACTACAACTCTCAACTATTTTGACGGCTTCTGCGCTTTCTTTTCAGCTTCAGAAGATTGCAAAGCTTCGTCCAAAATGACTCGCGCTTCTTCAGCTTTACTTCTAGCTTCTCGATAGCGAACATTAGCTTGAGCGAAGTTTTTGAGAACCTTAAAACCGTCTTTCAAACTACTGATTTCCTCAGCACTCACGGGCTCGTCTGTAAACAAAATATCGATCGCGGCCCGAATTTTCAGTGCTTCCTCGCGGGATTCCATCATTTTCAATTTAAGACTTGCCAAATTACTCAAAATCTGTATGGCTTCCGCGATCGCATCCTCGCCTTCAGACGGACTATCTTCGATATCTTTAACCTCGACAAACTGCTTGGGGCCGAATCCTTCTTTGAGTTCAGTTGGCAACTCTCCCTTATCCATGAGCTCCATCAGCCGATCCATTGCTTCTTCGCGAGCTTTGGTTGAATCTTTACCTCTGACAGTTAAAATAATTTCGGGGCTTTGAGGAAGTGTATAGCGAACCATGTTCTGACAGCCTGTGCGTGACAATAATTCAATGATATTTTATCCGCATTCGATCGTCCGTTACAGATATCGCTCCTCCTTGCCAGCTAATTGCCTGCCACAAGTTAACAAATATCCACTTACAAGGAACGCTCGACGATAATGAAAGATAAATTTCTCAACATCCTCAACGTAATTTTAGTCGCTGATGTATTTTTTGTCTTAGTCAGCTTTATCTGGTTTGCGATCGCAGTAGCAGGTCGATCGACTGGTGTAAATCTCGGTTTTGATTTATGGTACAGTTTGTGGCAGCCCGTATTTAATCCCGCCCTGGGAATTCTCATGGGCGGTGCAATTCTCAGCGGTATCGTTAACCAAGTTTCTAAACGCCTCAATCCTAAGTGAAATTAGTCGATCGTTGATAGTTGATATAGCAACCCTAAATGAGTCACAAATTTTTTACCCCACCCCAACCCTCCCCTTATAAAGGGGAGGGAGTAAGAACTTCACAAATGATTTAGGATTGCTATAGTTGATAGTTGACAGGTAGGGGCGGTGCCCCCGTGCCCGCCCGAGGGAGTTGACAATTGACAGTTGATAATTTTTTAATTGACAGTTGACGGTTGACAGTTGATATCTTTTGCGGTGGTATCATCCTAATTTATTTCGAGAATCAGTGCGATGGTTCCCGATCGCACTCGATAATTTCGATATTGTTACCAACAAATCGGTTGCTCCATTCATGACTAAATATTTTGGGCGATCGCTTGCCTCAGCCTGTGGGTAGAAGCGATATTTCAACTATCGATCGTAACATGAAATCATTGGCGCTCGAACATTGACCGTCGGGCAGCGCGAACCATCGTAACTGCAAAATACCGAAACAGTTGGAAAATTCAAAATTGACACCATTTACCGCACAGCTAAAAGTCCGGCATT
>JBOFTL010001207.1:0-5947 GCA_051652045.1 Microcoleus sp.
GTTGGAGGATCGTCCGACTCAGTATAGCGAATGCCCAATCCGCCGCCAATATTAATTTCTGTCGGCTCCAACCTGTAGTCATCAATTGCTGTTTTGAAAGCCTCAACAATAACATTGGCTAAATCCTTGTGGGGTTGCAGTGCAAAAATCTGAGAGCCAATGTGAGCGTGCAATCCGACACAGGATAAAGAGGGCTGCTGGCTCAAAAATTTAAAGACTTTGTTGAGCGAGTTGGGATCGAAACCAAATTTACTGTCGAGCTGACCTGTTTTAATGTAATCGTGGGTGTGACATTCAATGCCTGGGGTAAACCGCACCATAACTCTCGCTGGCTTACCTGTTTCTGCCAACTTTGCTAGAGTCTCTAAGTCCCACCAGTTGTCTGCTACGGTAATGCAGTCGGTTTCGACAGCTAGCTTGAGTTCTGCAAAGGATTTGTTGTTACCGTGAAAGTAGATTTTATCCGGGCTAACACCAGCTTGCAATGCTGTTTTGAGTTCGCCTGCAGATACTACATCTATACCTAAACCTTCCTGAGCTGCGATCGCGCAAATTGCCAAACAACTCCAAGCTTTGGAAGCGTATAGCACTTGAGATTCACCCGGATAATAGCCCTCAAAAGCCTGCTTGTACTGGCGGCAAGCTTCTCGCAGCGTTTCTTCATCTAAAATGTACAGGGGCGAGCCAAATTGCTCTACCAAAGCCGTTACCTCGCAGCCTCCGATTTCCAGCCTGTCTTTGCTGTTAACTTTAGCTGTCAGCGGTAAAATCTGTTGGTTGGGCGATCTATTTTTTGTGGTCGATCTAGACTCTGGCAGATACTGACGCCCAGATCCTACCCCGATCGATTGTGTTGATACCATCTCGCAATAACTATCCTTAGTGTATTTTATAGTGTACAATTGAACGTCCCACGTTTTTTAGAAATTAAACATCTCGCCACAGAAGACCTGCAACAGGCTGTAGAGCTCGATCGAGCTTGTTTTGGTAGGTTTTGGTCGATCGAGGGCTACCGGCGCGAATTAGACAGCCCTAACAGCGATTTATTGGGTTTGTGGGTTGCAGAAACAGCCGACTCCGAATCGCAGGAACTACTTTCATTTGATATTTTCATGTCTCAAAATGAGGTGGATACGCCAGTCGCACCCCCACAAAATGAGCCTGTTACGGGGGCGCAAACCCCACCAAACGGGGCGATCGCGGGAGCAGTGCCCCTACAGAATCCCAGAGTGTTAATCGGTTTGGGTTGTCTGTGGGCAATTTTAGAGGAAGCTCACATTATAATGATGGCAATTCACCCTCAGTTTCAAGGTCGAGGTTTCGGGCAAGCTTTGCTGTGGGCGTTATTAAAATCGGCTCGTGACAGGCAATTAGAGCGGGCAACTTTAGAAGTACGCGATTCTAATTTAGCAGCAGTTTCTTTATACAAAAAGTTTGGTTTTAAAGAAGCTGGCAGGCGGAAGGGATATTACGAAGAAACAGGAGAAGATGCTCTAGTAATGTGGCGCAGCGGTTTGGAAAAACCCGAATTTCAAGAATATTTGGCAAGCAAAAAACAGGAGATTTGCGATCGACTGCGACGTTGAAGATGATAGATTTCGGTCGATACTGAAGGGATTTAATCGCGGAGTTTGTGCTGCACGCAATTTTAGAAATATTCTTTCTACCACAACGAAAATCCAGTGCGATCGAATTCCCAATTCCCAATCCCCAATTACTAATTCCCAATCCCCAATCCCCAATCCCCAATCCCCAATCCCCAATTCCCAATCCCCAATTCCCAATTCACAATTCCCAATTCCCAATTCACAACTATCAAAAGCAAGCTCAAGTTAACTATCGATCGCACCTCATAGACTGAACTTGACAAAGATTGTGCTAAAATCCACCAATACGCAGTCGTAGGTTGGCACGGGCCGAAAAGAGCAATCTTTTTGCAGTCTGGGGGAGGTTGTAGGTCAGCCACCATCTGGGCCTTCCCAGTTGAAAGCCGCCCTGCAACATGAGCCAGGAATCTGCAACCGCAGCCGAGCGCGGCAGAGCACTGAAAGTGTCACGCTAGAATAAGCATTACGAGTAGGGACGCGGCAATGCCTATTCCCTACAAGAATACAAACGCTCGTCGTGCGAGCGTGACATCGAAACGGGCACATAGCAGCAGGTGATGGTAACAAATCATGTTTGAACGCTTCACAGAAAAAGCAATAAAAGTAATCATGTTGGCCCAGGAAGAAGCTCGCCGCCTGGGTCACAACTTCGTGGGAACCGAACAGATCCTCCTCGGGCTGATCGGTGAAGGAACTGGGGTTGCAGCTAAAGTCCTCAAGTCAATGGGCGTGAACCTGAAAGACGCGCGCATTGAAGTGGAGAAAATCATCGGTCGCGGTTCGGGTTTCGTAGCAGTAGAAATTCCGTTCACCCCCCGCGCCAAGCGGGTTCTGGAACTGTCCCTCGAAGAAGCACGCCAACTCGGACACAACTACATCGGCACTGAACACCTGCTGCTAGGGTTGATCCGCGAAGGAGAGGGCGTGGCTGCTAGAGTTCTCGAAAATCTCGGCGTAGATTTGTCGAAAGTCCGCACCCAAGTGATTCGGATGTTGGGCGAAACCGCAGAAGTCGCAGCTACGGGCGGCGGCGCGCGCACGAAAACTCCAACTCTTGATGAGTTCGGAGCTAATTTAACTCAAATGGCCGCCGATGGCAAGCTCGACCCCGTAGTCGGACGGCAAAAAGAAATCGAACGGGTGATTCAAATCCTCGGTCGCCGTACCAAAAATAACCCGGTGCTGATCGGAGAGCCCGGAGTGGGTAAAACTGCGATCGCCGAAGGTTTGGCCCAGCGCATCGCTAACAACGATATCCCGGACATCCTGGAAGAAAAGCGTGTCGTAACTCTGGATATCGGCTTGTTGGTCGCCGGTACTAAATACCGGGGCGAATTTGAGGAACGCCTCAAAAAAATCATGGACGAAATCCGCACTGCAGGCAATGTCATTCTAGTGATTGACGAAGTGCACACTTTGATCGGTGCGGGTGCTGCTGAAGGTGCGATCGATGCTGCGAATATCCTCAAGCCCGCTTTGGCACGGGGCGAACTCCAGTGCATCGGCGCTACTACCCTAGACGAGTACCGCAAGCACATCGAACGCGATGCAGCCTTAGAACGGCGCTTCCAACCGGTAATGGTTGGCGAACCGAGTGTTGACGAGACGATCGAAATTCTTTTCGGTCTGCGGGAACGCTACGAACAACACCACAAACTGAAAATTTTGGATACAGCCCTGGAAGCTGCTGCTAAACTTTCAGATCGGTACATTTCCGATCGCTATTTGCCCGACAAAGCGATCGACTTGGTAGACGAAGCAGGTTCGAGAGTTCGCTTGATCAACTCGCAACTTCCCCCCGCAGCCAAAGAACTTGACAAAGAACTGCGCCAAGTCCTTAAAGATAAAGACGAAGCAGTCCGTTCTCAAGACTTTGATAAAGCCGGCGAATTGCGCGATCGGGAAATGACAATTAAAGCAGAAATCCGCGCGATTTCCCAAGCCAAAAAAACCGACTCGGCGGCCCGCGGCGAAACTGAGACATCCCCGGTTGTTACTGAAGAAGATATCGCTCAAATCGTGGCAAGTTGGACGGGCGTTCCGGTGAACAAACTCACCGAATCCGAATCCGAAAAACTGCTGCACATGGAAGATACTTTGCACCAGCGTTTGATCGGACAGGAAGAAGCAGTAAAAGCGGTTTCTCGCGCTATCCGTCGCGCCCGCGTAGGGTTGAAAAATCCTAACAGGCCGATCGCGAGTTTCATCTTCTCCGGCCCTACAGGCGTCGGCAAAACCGAACTGACAAAAGCTTTGGCTTCCTATTTCTTCGGTTCCGAAGATGCGATGATCCGGTTGGATATGTCGGAATACATGGAACGTCACACCGTTTCCAAACTGATCGGTTCTCCTCCCGGTTACGTCGGTTACAACGAAGGCGGTCAATTAACAGAAGCAGTCCGCCGCCGTCCGTACACTGTAGTGCTATTCGATGAAATCGAAAAAGCTCACCCCGATGTCTTCAATATGCTATTGCAAATATTAGAAGACGGCCGTTTAACTGATGCCAAAGGTCGCACCGTGGACTTCAAAAACACGCTGCTAATTATGACCTCAAACATCGGTTCTAAGGTGATTGAAAAAGGTGGCGGCGGCCTCGGTTTCGAGTTCAGTGAAAATCAAAGCGATGCCAATTACAACCGGATTCGTTCTTTGGTAAACGAAGAACTCAAGAACTACTTCCGCCCGGAATTCTTGAACCGTCTCGACGAAATTATTGTCTTCCGCCAGTTGAACAAAGAGGAAGTCAAAGAAATCGCCGTTATCATGCTCAAAGAAGTGTTCGGCCGCTTGACGGAACAAGGAATTACTCTGGAAGTTACCGACAAGTTCAAGGAACGCTTGGTAGAGGAAGGGTACAATCCCAGCTACGGAGCTCGTCCGCTGCGTCGCGCAATTATGCGGTTATTGGAAGATGTACTCGCTGAGGAAATCCTTTCGGCCCGCATCAAAGATGGCGATATCGCTGTTGTGGATGTGGACGAAGCCGGCACGGTTAAGGTACTGCAAGGTCAAAAACGCGAGTTGTTACCCCAAGGTGCTGAGTAATAGTTGAGAGTAGAGAGTTGACAGTTGACAATTGACAATTGACAGCAAACAGATTGACAGTTGACAATTAATGCTCGATCTTTGACAAGTGTTAGCTGTCGGCTGTCGGCTGAAACAAGGGCCGAATTCCCGACTCTGAATATTTGGTAAATTGCGCTCGATCGAGCCTTCGATCGACTCAAAATTATAGCATAAAAGAAGCAGAGAAATATTTCTATTCTCTGCTTTTTTAATCTGATTAATTACAATTGAAAATGCCCTTCTAGGTTATTGAAAATGCTGTATTAAGTAGAAGGAAGAAGGAAGAAGGAAAAATATCGATAAAGTAAGCTTTTAGGCAATTTTGATATTTCCTTTAATTAGGTGAACTTACCGATCGCAGTATTATCGCAGTATAATACACTTAAAAAATATCAGACAATAATTAAACCAGTGCTGAAACTTTACGAATATCCACCGTCGGGAAATTGCTACAAAATTCGCCTGCTACTAACTCAACTCGATCTTTCATTCGATCGCGTGACAATAGATATCCTCAAAGGCGAAAGTCGCACTCCCGAATTTTTGCTCAAAAACCCTAACGGTAGGATTCCGGTTTTAGAAATAGCACCGGGTAAATTCCTATTTGAATCAAATGCGATCGTGTTTTACTTAAGCGAAGGAACTGAATTTTTCCCCGACAATAGATTGGAAAGGGCGCAAGTGATGCAGTGGTTGTTTTTTGAACAGTACAGCCACGAACCTTTTATTGCTACTTCTCGATTTTGGATTTCTTTGCTGGGAAAAGCTGAGGAATATAAGGAGGCGCTGCAACAAAAACAAGCACCGGGTTATGCTGCTTTGGGCGTGATGGAACAGCATTTAGAAAAAAATGAATTTTTCGTAGGGAATCGATACACGATCGCGGATATCGGTTTATTTGCTTACACGCACGTTGCGGGCGAGGGCGGATTCGACTTGAGCGGGTTTCCGGCGATTTTAAAGTGGATCGATCGAGTGCAAAGTCAGCGACGGCATATCAGTATACTCCCTTAAAGCAATTGTTCGATCGACTAGGTTTAACAGAGCAAATTGAAGTCGAATTTATTTATACTCCTGCATATTCTCCCGACTTCAATTTAGCTGAATACCCGATCCATCAACTTAGGTTGAAAGTCTTGCATCACTTACCTGCAGACACGACGATTGGGGACATTCAGACGCGCATTGAAAACTATTTCTCGACCCACCAGCTTCAAACACCAGAACAGATCAAAAAAACTATCCAACATATCTATAAACTTGGTACTCAG
>JBOFTL010001208.1:0-2632 GCA_051652045.1 Microcoleus sp.
TCTCACGATATAACCGTGGGAACCTGCTTGCACGTCAAAATCGAGTTGTTGAGTGCCAGATACAAACAGTTTGCTTGGCAGAAAAACAGGCACTCGCGTTTTACCTTTAATTTGCCGAAAGATGTTGCTTGCAGGAAAAGGAGTATTTGCTTGTTGCGTGCCTGATTTTGCGATCGGGCTGAATTTTTCGGCAAAATTCCTCCACTGCAAAAACCTCTTTTTAGTAACGTTTAAAGTAGGAATTGGATATTTTTCAAAAGCAACAGCAGGACGACCTTTCGATCGATCGAAATTGCGGCGGATAACGGTCATTTGTGGCTTACCCAATCCGTAAGTTTTGGCTGTTTCGCGGGCGAGGTTGCAGCTAATTTTGTAGCGTCCGATTTCAATGTTGCCATTTGCCACTTGATAAGACCAATTGTATCCGGCAGCAGTTCGATCGCGATCGCACAAAAAATGAGAAATCTCAAACATTTTAGCAAGATGCAGGTGGTACAAAAACAACTTAACCCCCTTGGCAACTCGGATGTTGTTTCTTTCCGGTACAATAAGTTCGATCGACTGCCAATTATCTTGACTGGGATAATTTAACCAGCGAATTTCTGAGATCGAAACTTGCACTCTTCCTAATGCTGAATTTGGTGCTTGAAGCGCGATCGTCAAAACAGTTACTGCAAAAGCAAAAATCACCCAAAACAGCCTTTTTTTTATCATCTCGCTCTCCCTTGCAATATTCACTTGCAGCTTTTGTACAATATTAGGACTTACACACTCTTGGTGAAAAACCAGCCTTTGAGATTACCATGCTACGCTAGTAATGACATAAAATCGTATTTTTTGTGTGAGTCCTGAATGTTTGACGAAAAAATTATCTAACTCCAGCTTGAATCGAAGAATTTGCCATATCAATTAAATCTGTTTCCTTACCATTTCTAATTGCTATGGTATAAAGAAACCCCCGAGTTTTCCATTCAATATTTGCCGTGCAATAAGCCCCGCAACCATTATGAAAAACTCCCTTAACTCCACCAGTCAACTGCACGTTTTTTAATGTTTTAGTTACTCCCGCTATTTTTGTCGCAAACTCACCACCTTTTTGAGCGCGAATTTCTCCCAAAGTGCAGGCACCAGAACCCCGACAATCTGCTGTACGTTCCAGGGAAATACGATAGCTATTAGTTGTTGCTTCACTACTATAATAAATTACCCAAAACTGCGGCAGATTGCTAGGAATAAAAATTGGCACTTGGGTTTTGCCTTTTAACTGCGACAAAATTTCACTAACTGGAATAGGAGGGATGTGACGCACGGGCGGACACTTGGCAAAAATCCCCGGTACGGGTGTTAAAACAGTGAATACACACGCAGAACTTCCCAAAAATAATAACTTGTTGTTCATAGTTATTTTTCCTTTTGCAACACAAGTATAACACTAAATTAGTGTCGGGCGATCGCCCTGCCAATTATGCTACAATCCAAATAACATTGAAAACAATTTTATTATGATAGCTATTTCCCAAACATCCCAAAAAATGACCGTTGAAGAATATCTCGAATGGGAAGCCCAACAAGAGATGCGTCACGAATACGTCAACGGCGAAGTTTTTGCCATGACTGGAGGTTCAATTCCCCATAACGATCTGGCACTTAATTTTTATACTGCTTTGCGCCCGCATCTGCGTTCTAGAGGCTGTATAATTAACGTGTCCGATGTGAAATTGCAAATCAATTCTCAAAGCCGTTACTACTACCCGGATGTCACAGTTAGTTGCGATCCTCAAGACATTAATTCCCGCCAATTCATTCAGAATCCTAAACTAATTGCGGAAGTTCTTTCCCCCAGTACAAGTGGTAAAGATCGAGATGAAAAATTTACTGCTTACCTGAAAATTCCCACTTTGCAAGAGTATATCTTGATTGATTCTGAAAAAATATCTGTGGAACGTTACTGTCGGGGAGAAGGTAGAATGTGGCTGTACTATCCTTACACTGCTGGAGAGATTGTAAGTTTATCAAGTATTGAATTTGAATTGCCGATCGAACTTTTATATGAAGGCGTTCAATTTGAAATAGAAACAACAGAAACCTAAATTTGTGTTTAACTTATGGGCATTGGACGATCGCATTTAACCAACGATCGTAACATACCGAGATTCCCGTAGGGGCGAAGCATTTGGGCGACAATCTTAATAATAATATATAACTCCAAATGCTTCGCCCTGCCGCAGCGTCAAAACATGGAACCCCTTAGTATTTTTGGGTATGTTAGAGATGCGTTGACAAGGTTATTCACTTTTCATAAGGATAGTTGATGAATTACTTCCTAAATTCCAAGGTTTTTACATCAACAATTTATCTAATACATTAATGCTACATCCTTCCTTATAAAGAATATGGAATACTCGATAATTCATCCGTGTATCCGTGTCAAAATCCGTGTCGTGCCTTCCTTCTTTTATCTCGTCCAAGCCAGCCATTTATTAAACAAATTCTTCACAAAAGGTGTCAACCGAGTGCGATTGTAAGCATCTCCCGCTTTCCGAATCGCCTCGGCTTGTGTCGGATAAGGATGAATAACACTTGCAATTTTCCCCAAACCAATGTTGTTTGTCATTGCTAAAGTAATTGAATT
>JBOFTL010001209.1:0-2709 GCA_051652045.1 Microcoleus sp.
AGCAGAATTAGGCGAAACTCAGGTACAGCTTGCAGGGAAGGATTCACAATTTCAAGAAGCTTTGGCAAAAGTGTTGAAATTGGAAGCAGAATTAGGCGAAACTCAGGTACAGCTTGCAGGGAAGGATTCACAATTTCAAGAAGCTTTGGCAAAAGTGTTGAAATTAGAAGCAGAATTAGGCGAAACTCAGGTACAGCTTGCAGGGAAGGATTCACAATTTCAAGAAGCTTTGGCAAAATTGCTCGAATTAGAAGCAGAATTGGGGGAAACTCAGATCCAGCTAGATGGCAAAGACTCGCAATTTCAAAAAGCCTTGAAAAAAGTGCTGGAATTGGAAGTCGAACTCGGTAAAAATCAGGTAGAAATCGAAGAAAAAGAATTTAGATTGCAAGAAAAATCTGCCCAGTTACGGCGACAAGAAAGTGAAACAGAGAAAGTCCAAGAAAAATTCAGAGAAACAGTAGTAAACTTAGATAAATCGCGCTACGAAACTGAAATAGCGCGGGCAGAAATTGCTGCAATTAAGTCTACTGCATTGTGGAAACTTCGTGAAATATCGCTGCAGTTAATGCGCCGCTTGCGAGAATTGTTCCCCAGATTTGTTTTTTCCTTAGATTCCCCTACCAACTGGCAAATCTACGAACCTAATTTAGTAATTGCGGGCTGGGCTTTTCACAGTAGATTTAACATTAAATCAGTGCGGGCTACCATCGACGGCAAAAGTTTTGCGGGAATTTGCGGCATCGAAAGAACCGATGTAGCGCAAGCTCACTATAATATTAGCGGTGCTAGAAAATCTGGTTTCAAAATTGAATTAACCGCACCTCCCGGCCGGCATGAAGTGTTGCTAGAAGTGCAAGACAATCAAGGTAAATGGTATCTTTTGGCAGCTTATCCCCTGTCTGTTTCCACAATTCAAGCATCCTTTGACGCGCCTGCTGTTTGGGAACAAAGGCAAGGTCAAATTTTGTTTGCAGGTTGGTGCTGCCATCACGATCGCAAAATTGCTAAACTGACATTTGTCTGGGGAGAAACTTTTGTAGAATGCGCTTACGGTTTGCGCCGCAAAGATGTCGGCGAAGTGTTTCCGGATTGGGTTAACAGTTCCGAAAGCGGCTTTGAAGTTCTTGTCGATTTGCCTGCGGGAGAATGGCCGATTTCTCTGGAAGCTGAGTTAGAAAATGGGGAGATTTTGTCATTTCAAGCACCGAAAAAATTGACGGTGCGGGCTTACGATATCTGGCAGCGGAGTGCGGATAAATTTGAGGAATTGTCGAGATTTATCGCAGCAATCCGCCAGCGTGCTAAGGAACGAAAACAGCGTCTGGGCAGAATTGTGCCCCTACCTTGGGAAATAGCTGCGGTAATTCGCCAGTTTCTCAGTATTTACCAGCAGCAAAAACAGTTTGTCGCACCGGGGGAATTGCAACTTCCTCAAGGTTTTTCCATACCTAAACCCATCGATAGATACGAAGCTTGGCTGGATGTGAATCAGTGGAACGATCGCGCGCGCGATTACTTAATTTATCGGCTACAATCCTGTCAGGAACCGCTGCCCAAAATTTCGGTGGTAATGCCAGTTTACAACCCGCAGGTAGAGTTTTTGTCAAGCGCGATCGGCAGCGTTATCGCTCAAGTTTATCAGAATTGGGAACTTTGCATTGCGGACGATCGCAGCACAGATCCAAATGTTGCCGAAACTTTGCAAAAATGGGCCGCACGAGATAGTCGCATTCTCTTAAAATTTCGATCGGAAAACGGTAATATCAGTGCCGCGACCAATAGTGCAGCCGAACTCGCAACGGGCGATATTATCCTATTTTTGGATAACGATGACGAATTAACTCCCGACGCTTTAGGAGAAGTGGCACTGCATTTTGCCTTGCATCCCGAAACCGATTTTCTCTACTCAGATGACGATAAAATAGATACGGAAGGCCGCAGATTTGCCCCGCAATTTAAACCGCAATGGTCGCCAGAATTGCTGCTTTCCTATATGTATCTCGGTCATTTGTGCGCTGCTAGGCGAGAGATTTTTGAATGCATCGGCGGTTTGCGATTGGGTTTTGAAGGTTCGCAAGATTACGACTTTGCCTTGAGGGCAACCGAAATTTCTCGCCGCGTCGCGCATTTGCCCTTAGTGCTTTATCACTGGCGTACCGCACCCGGTTCTACAGCCGTATCTGGTGCCGCTAAACCTGCTAGTTTTGCGGCAGGACAAAAAGCGATTCAAGATGCCTTACACCGCCGCAAAAATCAGGGCAATGTCGCCCAACCAGAATGGGCAATTCAAGAAAATTTGGGCATCTTTGCCCAGAATTTCTCCGACAGCGGGCCGTCAGTAACAATTATCATTCCGACTAAGAATCAAGTTAAGTTACTAAAAGCTTGCTTGGATTCTTTAGCAAATACAACTTACAAAAACTTTCAAATTACTGTCATCGACAACGAAAGCGACGATCCGAAAACTTTGGAATATTTTCAGCAATTAACTTGCCAAGTTTTGCGGATTGAAAACAAGAGAGGTCAGTTTAGTTTTGCTGCAATTAACAACCGCGCTGTCGAAAAAAGTGATAGCGAATATGTCTTGTTTTTAAACAACGATACAGAAGTAATTAACCCGCGCTGGCTGAGTCAAATGGTGGGATACGCGCAAATGTCCGGCGTGGGCGCAGTCGGCGCGAGATTGCTGTATCCCGACGGTAGAAT
>JBOFTL010001210.1:0-7178 GCA_051652045.1 Microcoleus sp.
TCCCACACTAATTGCGTGCAATATAGTTTGGGCATCTGAGTCCTGTTAAGGATCTCGAGATCTTCCTACCCTTCGGGAACGCTTCGCGAACGAGATACTCCAAAAGTTTCTCTCTACGGCGTTTTATAGTGAGGAACACGTCGGACCCCACTGTAGTTCAATTATATCAAAATGGGATTCTTTTTTGACCCTGTCAAGATGCTGCCGAGTTCGATCGGGCAGCCGGACAGTCGATCTCGTATCCAGTCGAATGACCGCAATAAAAATTAGTTCGTAGTGCGGACTTTAGTCCGCATTTCC
Source organism: Microcoleus sp. (assembly GCA_051652045.1). Lineage (GTDB taxonomy): Bacteria > Cyanobacteriota > Cyanobacteriia > Cyanobacteriales > Microcoleaceae > Microcoleus. The sequence continues at coordinate 301 of JBOFTL010001210.1, forward strand.
CCCTGTTATTCGCTTTTTAAGGGGGGCTGGGGGGAACTGGACGCTGAAAAACACACCCTAAACTTTCTGCCGTTCTAAAATCACTTTGTAATAACTGCAAGAACCTGCTTGAGGATCTAAAACACACTCCATTAACAAACCTGCGATCGAATTTCTGACTAAATATTTTGGCAATAAAAAAGCAATGACTTTAGCTCGCCAAGACAACTGCAAGAATTTGAGAGAGAGTTTTTTTAACCGGGCAAGGGTTGGCATAGTAGCCCAAGATAAATCTTCGCTTTCTTCTACAGAAAAACCTGCGAACTTGGCGGTATCGAGCCAGTTGTCAATTTCCGCAAAGCCGTGCTGCACTGCCATGCTAGTTTCTGTTAAACAGGTAGCTAGTTGCAACTCTCTAGAAAATGTTGTGATTTGGGCTTTGCGATAACCGTCAAACACGATCGCCCGACCGCCGGGACGCAAGATGCGGAAAATTTCTTTGAGAGGTAGTTCGGGTTGTTTGGCATGGCACAAACACTCGAAAGCAAATACAATGTCAAAGGATCGATCGGGAAAATCTAATTTGTTAAAGTCTCCGATTTGAAAAGATAAATTTTTGAGATTTCTGGCTTTTTCCGCAGCTATCTTAACGTGCAGCGGCGTCAAATCTACGCCTGTAAATTTAACATCGGGGTGTTGTTGGCCCAAAAAATTACTGTTAAATCCTTTACCGCAGCCAATTTCTAAAACATCTTTAGCATCAAGTCGATCGATTTGTGCGCTCACTATTTGAGGTTGGACGTAGTAACCGTCTGCTTTAAATACACCATCAAAATTTAAAGCGAGGTGTATGGCGTCTTGCTGGGAATGATATAAGCGATAGCCACACTCACTTTGAGTGTAGTAAGGTACTGTAATATTTGCGTCGAATTCTTTGAGGATGCGATCGCAACCAAATAATTTGTCAATTCGATCGAGTCTTTCTGATAAGGTTAATTGATGGTTCAGGGCAGAACTGTCTTGCTTGAAGCCTGTTTTCAACAATTTAATAATAATCTGTTGCACGGAATGATTCCAATTGTTAATGAGTTGCAATTTTACAGGAGCGCACTTTTGTTTAAAGTCGCCCGCTCCAGGATAGCAAAAATAATAATTAGATCGCAGCCGATCGATCGTCGATCGCACGCAATACGTAGATTGGCTTAAAGCATGAACCCTCCGCAACGCGCGGCCCAACAAGGACTTATACCAGTTCTCTAAAAGTCTGCTACAATCTTTGACCCCCCCTAACCCCACGCCAGTTGCTACAACGGGGGAGACCCCCGCAACGCACTGGCTCCCCTTATAAAGGGGGGGGACAAGAACACTGTTATTTCGTTTAAAATTGGTATTACGCACAGACGATCGGAGAAACCGGGTTTCTTCATGAATTTTTCGTTGAGAATCTGAAATTTTTCAAAGAAACCCGGTTTCTGTGCCTCAGTCCTAATTGTTATTTACTTAACTTACCTTAAGTTGGCTGTGTTTTGAGGAAGAACGATCGATCGCACTATTAATTCCTGACACGCGAACCAAAAATACAGTGCGATATTAATTCCGCTCAACATTTTGGGAATGCCTTCTAACAAACTAGAGACAATCTCATTGTCGATCGGCAGCGCTTCAGCAAAAAAAGCAGCGAATAACAACCCGACACCGCTCAGTAATAAAGGGTAAGGAGTCGATTTAATTTGCTTCCTCAAAGTCAATCCATAGGCTGCAGCTAGCACGGCATAAAATATGACAATTGTTACTTTGGGAAAACCCGCTCGTCCGAGGTGAATGTGAGTGCGGAAAACTTCATTAAATAGAAAGCAGCCGACAAACAGTGCCGAATATAAAATAAATCGATTTGGCGGGCGATCGGGTTGCAAAATTCTCAGCAAAGCAAAAGTAAAAGCGCACACCATTACCGACCAATAAAACAACATTTGAAACCCCAAAAAAAAGAAACCCGCACCGGGATAGGTAGCAGAGCAAGGCGGCAAAAACAATCCTTTGACTGAGGAACCGAATAAACTCAAGCAGGCTGTCACTAGCGCAACTAGCAGTAAAGTTAAACCGTTGAACAAGAATACAGTTTTGTAATTAGCCATAATCGATCGCAACTAACAGCTAACAACAGTATATTGCGCGTCAAGCAATTTTTTGCTATGGCTGGTAGGCACAAATGCAGAAACCAGTTTTTTTGTTAAAATACAACGAAATCTTCTGGAATGATGAGATTCGGAACAATTCCTGTCAAATTTTGTTGGTATAGAGATGGTACGGGTAGTTTCTAGACTGTTATTCCATTTGCGTTGGCTGTTGAAGTCAAAATTTGCTCGACTTGAGCCGGAGTCAGCTTCGGATTTGCATTCAAAACTAAAGCTGCTACACCCGCTACGTGAGGAGCTGCTATCGATGTACCGCTATTAGTTTTGTAAGTGTTATAGGGAGTTGTAGAAACGATATCTACTCCCGGTGCAACTACGTAATCCAAAAGTCGGAAACCTGCACGGTTAGAGAATTCATACATTTTGTTATTTCTGTCAATTCCTCCCACAGCAATTCCCCCGAGATTGGTATTTATAGCGGGATAGTTTGGTTCAGAAAGACGCTCGTTTCCTGCTGCGATCGCGAGTACAACTCCTTTGTTAGTTGCGTACTGAATAGCGTTATCAATTTCCCTGCTCCGCGACCCGCCACTCAAACTAAGGTTAATTACATTAGCTCCATTGTCAACAGCATAGCGAATTCCAGCCGCAATATTATTGTCATATTTATAGCCAAATGCTGGCCATACTTTCACAGGCATAATCTTTGCATTATACGCAACTCCTGTGATACCAAAATCATTTCGTTCGGCCGCGATCGCACCTGCTATGTAAGTCCCGTGACCGTAGTATTCGTCGTAGAACGTGTCATCCATTGGGGTATTATCATTAGACACAAAATCCCAACCCATGACATCATCAATATATCCGTTGCGATCGTCGTCAATTCGGTTATTGGGAATCTCATCCACATTCTGCCAAATATTGGCATCTAAATCGCGATGGGTGTAGTCAACGCCACTATCCACGACAGCTACAACAATCCCATTTCCGGTAATTCCCCCCTGCCAAACTTCCGGCGCATTTACCATGTCTCTTGCCCAATCATTCCCGCCCAAATTGGGAAACTCGGGAAACTTAACTGGACTGTTAAAAGTGCGGGCTACTGCTGCATTTGCATCCACTAAACCGTATCCGTAATTGTTGCTAAAACCAGCAGCAGGCTTGGCAGCAAGATTTAGGTTGTAATTCGTAGATCCAGAGAAATTATAAACTCGGGCATAGTAAGTTCCGGGAGTCAGGCTAAAGAAATTTAGCTCGCCGGATGTACCGGCTGAGGCATAAGCCCAGTCAATAAATTCGCCAGAATCATCTAAACGGTTGCGGTTCTTATCTTGAATTAATGTGATGCCTGCAGGCGAACTCAAACCGTTGATACGCAAGCTTAAATCGCTATTGCTGTTGACAGTAAAGCGGTAATAATCATCGTCGAACTCGCCAACTCCAACAAAATCGCTTAAGTTAATGCTGCTGTTATCAACTACACCTATATTGCGCGCAGTGGCTAAGGAGTTGCCTGGATCTAAGAAATTTAACTGAGAGGCCGTTCTCATTCCAGTTAGCGGATCTGTGTCGGCATTCATTGCATCTGAGTTCGGTTGTTGTTGGGTCAAAGATATACCGCTGGCGGCTCGATCGCTCTCTAAATAACTGAAAATATTGTTGTTTTGGGGTACTATAAAATCTGCTATTTGTTGTTGCTCAGCGCTGGCGATCGCTGTTAAATTAGTAGTGTTAAAGCTGTTAAGTATGTTTTCGTTAACTTTACTGGATGCAGTGAAAAGATTGTGCAAATCGCTATTACCAAAGGTTGATAATGCTGCTAATTGCTGAGGTTCGCGATCGATTGCAAGTATACTGAGTGTAGTTTCCATAAATTCGCTCCTGATAATTTGACATACTTGGGTTGAGAGGAGATAACGAGCGATCGGACATTCATTAACATCATTGCAGGGGCTAGATGATAAGTCAATTCATAAATTCATTGTTTGAGTTCATAAACTTCATATATTTAAGTTCATAAAAGTCATATTCACCATTTAGGCAATGCCAAAGCAAGCGGGTTTGTTAGTGAATCTGCTGGTTGCGATGGTAAAGTGCGATCGAACTGAGATCTTGGACTATTCTCAATCAACCATATTTCTGGGATAATCTACCGAATCGATCGCCTGATATACAGTTAAATGTGAAGGTATATCGAGCCATTAATTACTCCGTGAGAAATTGGCCAGACTTCGATCGTGCAACCCAAAGTAGCAAGCGATCGCAGTTTCGGCGAATTCTCACCTTCATTCTCTTATCAACGATCGACTATCAACTATCAATCGATCGCGAGCGGGGACGCTCGCACTACAACTATCAACTATCCTTGAATTTCTCCACTCGGCATAATTGTAGACCGCCACTGAACTCCCACTAAATTAGTCGTACTCAAATCGGTTCTAATCAAGTTTGTACGGTGCAAAATTGCATCCCGCAAATCTGTTTTAGCCATGTAAGCATCAGTCAAATCTGCCTCGCTCAAATTAGCCTGATTGAAATTAACTCTACTCAGATCGGTTCTTACCAAATTAGCCCCAGTTAGATCGGCCATAACTAAACTAGCATTGCTCAATTTAACATCAGGAAGCAATGCACCTCGCAAACTAGCACCTGCCATTTGTGCGTCTATTAATACAGCTCTTTCTAACTTAGCATCGGTCATTACAGCCCAGGAACAATTTGCTTCAACTAACTGAGCATCTGTTAAAAATACACCATCCATAATTGCTTCGCAAAAATTCGCCTGAGTTAGATTTGCTCCCTGGAGAGATGCTTGAGTTAAATTTGCACGACTGAGATTAGCTTTAGTTAAATCCGCACGATCCAAATTGACGCCCCGCAAGTCAGCACCCTGCAAATTTGTACCCCGCAAATTTGCACCTTCAAAAATTCGCTGTTCCTTGCGCAGATTGGCACCTCGCAAGCAAGCACCCCGCAGATCCGCACCTTGCAAATTGACGCCTCGCATATCTGTATCGGTCAAATTTGCATCGATTAAAATTGCTAAAGATATGTTGCAACTCCGCAAATCTGCACCCTGCAAACTAGCGCCGTGCAAGTCAGCATCCGACAAATTCGCTCTACTCAAACTAGCTTGATTTAAATTAGCACCTGACAATTTTGTGTGAGATAAATTTGCTTGCTGAAGGTTAATTCGGCTCAGGTATGACATTGTTAAGTTAGCGCTAGATAAATCGGCATTGCTTAAATTGACGCCAATTAGATCGGCACCACTAAGATAGACTCCCCTAAGATTTATACCTTGAAAATCAAGTTCTCCTAAGGTATACCGCTTTAAAATTTCATTAGCGTTCATGATTTCTGATCTATTTTAGTTTGACAGAACTAGAATGGATGGTAAAAATTCCTGTAATTTTCAACGATCGCGCTTGACAAATTCTTGAGTCCAAGCTACGTTTTTGTTGCCCGACTGCCGCCCGTGAATTTTAACTTTATTCAAAAATTGAGATTTTAGAGTACACAGTTTTTTGTAAATGTACGTGGCTGTATCTTGTTGGTTTGGCGGTTGGTCAGATTCCAAAATGACGTGCAGCCAACCATCTTTAAATCCTGCTGTAGCAGCAATTCCTTTGGGACGCAACACTCGATCGATTAATGTAGCGATCGCCTTGGGATTTCCTTGTTTTGCCATTTCTATCAGCTTCTGCTGGCGCGCTCGATCGCGCTCGTTTTGCTGCTGGGTTTGTGAGGAATTTTCTGCCCTATTAGCTTGCAGTTTTGGGAGCGATCGCCCGTTTTCTTTTGACTCCAATTCCCCCAGAATTTCTGTTAATTTACTAGCAAATCCTTGAATTTCTCCTACATACTTTCTCAGCACTTTATACTTCCAATACAAACGTTCCTCGGCATTTTCATGAGAAAATTTACCGTTCAAAGTAGATTCTAAATCTGTTAATATATTTTCAATGTGCGCGTTGGCGTAGCTCGCACTTTGACTCACCAATTCTTTAACTTCTTCTTCTAAACTCAATTTTCGTTTTATCGAATCGCTAATATTTAGCTGTGGGGGAGGTTCTGGAATGTGGCTGCGAACTGGTGTCGGGGAATCTACAACTAGCAATGTTTCTGCTAATTCCTGTTTGAAATCAAGAGTTGCACTGTTGCTACCGGCCCCCTGTTCATCTGGTAGTGCAACTGCAAAGGCGTCGGGTACTAAGTAATTGTCTCGGGGGTCATAATGAAAGTGAATCGGAGAACCTTGAGTCATGCGAGTAATATCGCCAGCTTCAAAATAATCTTTATGTGCTTCGATCGCGCGCTCTTCATAGGCATTGTTGCTTAAATGCGTTTGGTCGTAATCTTCCTTAGCTGCAACAGTGATTCGATCGAGCGGTTCCGATCGATGTTTTTCATAACAAGAAGTCATTGCTTGGACGATCGCGCTAGCAGCCCGCTCGCTTTCATCTTTATTATCTAGAATTTCGGCCGTTCGGTACAGTTGAGATTCCAATTCTGACAAGGTAGGACATATATTAAATAGTTGTCGCAGCAGATTGTCAAGTTCCTGAGTTTTTAGCAGCAGCCAATCGCGATCGCTAAATGTAAACTCGTGATACAGCACTGAAAAAATTAGTATTTTTGCCCTCAGCGGATTTGTATGCTGCAAAATCTTTTGCCGCACGTCAAACAGATTTCCTGGGTCCCTAACGATTTCTTTAACGGCAGGTATTGCTGCCTGAAATTCGTCTTGCAATGCCGGGG
>JBOFTL010001211.1:0-8082 GCA_051652045.1 Microcoleus sp.
CGGATCCTCATCCACCCGTCCCCTGCTTAAATCTACAATTATTAGATTGCTTACGGGTGGAATCACAGCCTCACGCGACTCTCATCCCACACTAACCGAGGCGGTATAGTGTGGGGATTCCCGTCTGTTTAGCTAAAGTACAACGCATTTTTTACGCTCGTTATCACCAAGATTCGCTGACAACAGACCGATCGCTCTGCCACAATAGCAATAGAGGAATTTGGAACTTCAGCGCATGGTTATACCCCACAAACCACAATTGCATCTGGCATCTGGACTCAAACTATTGCTCGTTGCTTGCCTAATTTTCCTACTCAACATCAATCCAGTTTTTGCCCAACCCATCCCGCGCTACCAAATCCCCAGCCTCATCGAACAACTCACCGATACCGACTTCCAAGTACGCCACGAAGCCAACGACACGCTAGTAAGCCTCGGTGCGAATGCTGTTCCCGCCCTATGTCAAGCCCTCAACAGCGAAAACCGCCAACTGCGATGGCGGGCTGCTGCAGCCATCGCCAGTATCGGCAGCGATGCCGCGGCGGCCGTCCCCAACTTGACCCGTACTTTGCAAGATAATGATGCCTACGTCCGCCGCATTGCCGCCTACGCCTTGGGGAAAATCGGCCAGCCCGCAACAACAGCCGTTCCCGATTTAATGCTGCTGCTGGCCGATAGCGATACAAATCTCCGCCGCAGTTCCGCCTCTGCTTTGGGGCAAATCGGTTCCCCTGCTGCTGCTGCTATCCCCGGATTAATTGCCCGATTGCACGACAGCGATGCCAGCGTTCGATCGAACTCAGCCCGCGCCTTGGGTAAAATTGGCAGCAACGCTAAACTCGCCGTTCCCGCCCTCATTTCCTTACTTCAAGACCCCGAAACAGCGGTTCGCGTTGCCTCCGCCACCGCCCTCGGAGAGTTGGGATTGGAGGCAAAAGCAGCGGTTCCCAGCTTAAAAGTAGCTTTGCAAGACAGCAGTCAGTCGGTGCGCACTCAAGCCGCCGATGCCTTGGGGAAAATTGGGGCGGACGCTTTTGATGCCATCCCCGCTTTAATTCAAGCTTTGCAAGATGACAATTTAGCCGTCCGCGAAAATGCCGTGCGAGGATTGGGGGGAATTGCTGTGGTGTTTCAGGATAAGGCAAATGTCCTGTCTGCCGAAGAGTTAGCCCAACGCATCGAGGCATTACAACCCGCCCTCGCCCTGGCAGAAGACCCGCAAACCGCACTGCCGCCAGAATATATCGCTATCATTCGCCGCCCCTTGCTGGCACTGCAAGCAGAACGAGACAGTCGGATTTTCGATCGAATTTGGGCTTGGATAGTGCAACACAAATGGTGGCTGTTAGTGCTGCTGTATCCGCTGGTAATGCCTTCGATTTGGTGGATGCTGCTGCGCCTGCGCCCTCTCTGGCTGCTGCGCCTCAACGATGCCCTCAAGCCCTATACCGATATCCCAGTTCCCATGTTGGGCATCAGCGTTCCCATCAGGACGGTGTTATTTCTCGTGTTTTTCCACTACCGTCCCCGCGTGTTGGATGCCTGGGTAGCAAAGTATGTCGGCGCTGCCCGCAAGGAGTTTGAGTCTAAGGATACTGTACGCGATCGACTGTTGTACGTTCCGGTGGCGATCGTCAAAGATGGCGCGACTCTTCCCCAACTTACACCCGATGATTTGCGCCCGACGTTTGCCAAACAGCGCAGTTGCTTGCTGATTTGGGGTGAAGGTGGGGCCGGTAAAACTACTACGGCCTGTCAAATTGCTCGTTGGGCGATGGCCGATGAACCGGAAAACCGCCTTTGCAGCCAGCAAATGTTACCGGTTTTATTGGAAGAAGATGTGCGTTTGGTTGAGGGGAAATCGCCGTTATTAGAAGCAATTCGCGGGCAATTGCAATATCTAATTGACGAAGCGGAACCGATCGCGGAAGAATTGTTAGTGCGTTTGTTACGATCGAGGCGAATTTTAGTTATTATCGATCGCTTTTCTGAATTAAACGCAGCGACGCGAGATGCTTTGCAATTAACTGCACCGGATTTTCCAATTAATGCTTTGGTGGTGACTTCCCGGCAAGAAGAATCGCTGGATAAAGTGAGCAAAACTGCGATCGCGCCGTTACGAATTGAGGGCAATCGTTTGTCTTCATTTATGGAAGCTTATCTGACGCAACGGGGCAAGCGAGATTTGTTTACCGACGCTCAGTTTTTTGCTGATTGCAGTCGTTTATCCGATTTGGTCGGGCAGCGACAAATTACAGTTTTGTTGGCTAAACTTTATGCCGAACATATTATCGCGATCGCCTCTGGAATAACTGCGAACGATTTCCCAGAAAACATCCCCGATTTGATGCTAACTTATCTCAACGAACTCAATCGCGGCGGTGGGGAAGATCGGGCGGACGATCGCGCGATCCAACAAGATGCTAAAGCGATCGCCTGGGAATGTGTTAAAATCCAATATCGATCGGGAATTGCCGATCGCCAAGATATTTTAGCAGTATTAGATAATGATGAAAGTCGGCTGAAATATTTGGAGCAACGCCTGCATTTAATTCAGGCAATTGGGGCAGGTAAGGAAAAGATTCGCTTTTCTCTGGAACCTTTAGCCGAATATTTGGCAGCTTTCTATCTGTTGGAAAACTACGGACAGGATAAAGCAAAATGGCGGAGGTTTTTCAGGGCGATCGATCTATTCGCGATCGAGGAAGTGAAAGGATTTCTCTGTTCTCTGCGCGATTGCTGCCAAGCTAAAGGTAGTGCGTTGGATACTACACCTTTTGTGCTGAGCGAGATCGAACAGCGATTGAATGTTTGAGATTGCGTGCGAGTGTGTCTTTGTATTTCAGGGAGACGGCAGCAGAGTAATTGCCTTTACTTACGCAGCAAAACTATCGACAAGTCTAACAGTAGGCCTGTCTCCACTTGCGGGCGATCGCAAATAACTTCCAGGTAGGGTCGCAACTGCTACAGTGTTTCCCAACAAATCGAAAAACTCAACGCTATAACCTGTTTCTAATCCTTCAACCTGATGCTGTTCTACAACTGTACCGATATCGCCAGCATAAAGTCCTTCTTCAGGAAGATTGCACAGCAAAATGACATCTGAATAAAGTCGATCGTTCATATTGTCCTCTGTTAATTTGTTAATCGGGAATCAACGTAATCAAACGGGGAAAATCAGTCTTTCTATCTATTTGCCAAACCGTCCTAACCAGAAGTTGTCTGCCAACAGGTGTCGAAAGATAGGCACTAATTTCATATCGCGTTCCGTATCCTGTGTCTTTAACGACATCAACGTCTGCAGACAGGTGATCGTCGCGAATATCCGTTTCTAATTGCTGCCAATTTTCTTGAGAATATCCGCATTGAATTAACAGTTTTGCTTTAGTACCTCCTCGCTTGTGTTCTATATTAAGTAGATAGTCTGTCAATTTTGATGTTTCAATAATCGCGCGATCGCTATTGGGAATTTTCATAACAGGCTAGTGCGATCGATTATCATGATTCCATCCCACATTTGAGACAAGGGGAGAGTTTGTCCGGTAATTGCTTCGTGGAACCCTTGCTGAATTCCTTCAAGGACAGTTTCAGTGGGGTCATCATCTGGATCGATGTCGGTGTCTTGACGTATTTTTTGCTGGAGTTCTTTGAATCGTCCTTTATAGATATCTTTCCATCGATCGGACTGCAAAAATTTGATGAAAGCTAAGACTTCTTGTTGTTGTTCTGGCGATAAGACCTTCACGTTTTCCAAAATAGCTTGTTCTACGGTCATAATTATCCCTTTTTTTCGATCGCTCTTCTACAATCTAGTAACAATATTATATCAAACAGGTGGCTTAACAGCAATTTGGGAGTTAGTTTAAGTGCGATCGGTTGTCGATCGCTCAATGTAGCCAATGACAACAGCAATATAAATTTTTTGAAAGGTATTCGCAGTATTTTTGCAAAGTTTTTGCAAAGTTTTTGCAAAGTCGGGATGCTCCCTATTGATTTGACTTGACAGTATATTTTTCACATATGCTAAGACATTAAGGACAAAAGAAATTTCAGGAATTTGTAAGAAGTCATGGCTAACATAGATATTGCAAATACTCCCAATGCACAAGGTACAGAGGCTGATGATGTGATTCGCGATACTGATGGCAGTCGCAGCACCCTGGGTCTGGGCGGTAATGACAGGATCTTGGGCAGAGGTGGCAATGACGAACTGTTCGGGAATCTGGGTCGTGACTCACTAAATGGTGATGGTGGGTTTGATACTCTCTACGGTGGTAAAGATGCAGATTCTCTTGAGGGTGGACTTGACGATGACCATTTGTTTGGGAATGCGGGCACTGATACTATTAGGGGTGAAAGTGGCAACGATCGAATATTTGGGGGGCGTGATAACGACTGGCTATTGGGTGGCGACGGTGAGGACATTTTATCTGGAGATTTAGGTTTTGATGTTCTGATTGGAGGCTCTGGACGAGACACGTTTATTATTCAAGATGAAGCCGCTACTAATACAGCAGATTTTCTGAACGATTTCTTCCCTGGGGAAGATAAAATTGCACTTCCAAGAGGTCTGACATTTGCTGACATCGAAGTCCTGACCTTTCAAGCTGCTGGGTTGAATCCAGTTTTTGTGGTGAGGCAGTTTGAACCCTCTCCGCCTCCAATCTCTGCCATCTCTAGTGGTAGCGATCTAAATCTAGCTCTACGAGTTAGATCGACTAATCGAATTATTGGATTTGTGGATCGAATGCCAACTTCTGGTGTTCGTCTAACACCAGCGAGTTTGACAGCAGCGGCCTTTATCACCATTTGAGGATTCTGCGATGCTAACTGGTAGCCTGTTGCTATCGGAAATGAGGTACTCCATCTTTAATTCTTGACCCATAATCATTTGTAAATTTCTTGCTCCCTCCCCTTAGCAAGGGGAGGGCTGGGGTGGGGTTAAAAATTTACGCTTATAATCGATAGCATTTAAAAACGCTGTAGATATTTGTACTGCTCGTTTTCTATTTGCTTGCGCAACTGTTGCATCAGGAACAACTTGTGGGTGATTTCTCGATCTTCTTCCTTATCCTGCGAGTAAAATGCAATATCTAACATTAGTCCTCCTCTGCTTCACAGCTCATAAATTCGCGATCGGGAATATTTTCGGCACAGGCAATGTTATTTAAACTCAACGCTATAATTTGTTTTTAGTCCTTCAACGAGTCCTATTGATTTACCAGTCCTTGCAGTTCCTTCATAAGGTTGCACAGCAAAATGACATCTGAATAAAGTCGATCGTTCATAATATATCGCATTTAAAAACGCTGTAGATATTTGCACTGCTCGTTTTCTATTTGCTTGCGCAAAGGTGAGATAAATCGAGAGCATCTGAGGCGTGATGGTTGCTGTGGTGGTGCGAATCTGAACTGTGGGAGTCTGAACTTAAAGACTGTATCAAATCATCCAATGGAGAATGACTGCCACTCTGCGATGCGTCGTCAAAGGGGTTATTCATGGGCTGGTGTCAAAAGAGAAAAATGATAATTATATTTTGACACACTCATCTGTTTTTAACAGCGACGCAGTGTGGGGTCGATCGGAAACTGGGTTTCTCTGCTGTGATGGCAAAGTCTAGGTACACCAAGGCCTCAGAAACCGGGTTTCTGGCCACCATCTCAGCGATAACGCACAACTTATCGACAGAAACCCGGTTTCTCTGCTATGACGGCAGAATCTAGGTACATCAAGGCCTCAAAAGTCGGGTTTTTGGCTAATTTTGGCGTAGCGAATAACTCTCGAAAAACCCGGTTTCTGGCCACCCGCAATCTGAGATAAAATATAGACAACCCCTCAACATAACGAACAATGACTCTAGCTAACTATCAACTTTCCCTAAACTTTGAACAAGTTTTAGCCCTAGTCAAACAACTTCCCTATCCAGAAAAATTGCAGTTATGTCAAGAACTGGAAAAAGAAGTATTAAGCAGTAAATTAACCGTTCTTACAGAAGCCCTAGAAGATATCGGGATGGAAAATGCTATTAAAGAAGGTGAAAATACTGAAACAGTCAGTCGCGATCGAATATTCTAAATTCTCAAATAACACTTGATTTACATTCCCAAAAAAATCCAGGTCCAACCGTCAAAACTTGTTCTGTTGGCATGAACAATTCCCAATAGGGAAGTCCAGAATCATCTTGCAAATCTGGTTGTAAACTTAATTGATAATCGCCCTCAAAAACTAGAGTCAGACTAATATTATCAGCATCGATCGCAAGCTCGATTAATTCTTTATTTTCCAATTGCTGCAAAACTTTTTTGACAGCATCTATTTCTAACTCCTCTATTTCTGCATCTATATCTACTGGCAAGGAAGAAGTTAAAATGCGATCGCCTTGCTTGAAAATCCAAGGTGTTGCCCTCGTGCCAAATTGCCAACTACCTTTGGATAGATGTGCTAATTTTGGGTGAGTGTAGGCAGACATCTCACCGAAATCTAGCCGTAATTCATCCCCATAACTAAATATAACCTGATGGCAAATTTCTCCAATTATCGGTTTAGTAATGACTGAAATAATTTGCTCGATATTTGGCTTCCGATCGGCAATAGATGTTTGAATAGCCATTTAAATATCCTCTAAAAATTCTTGTGCTTTCTGGCGGAGTTCTTCATAGGTAAAATCACCTCTACGGTTTAAAGTTCCACCATAACCATTTTTCTTTTCTTCCTCAATGAACAAACCAAAAGCAATCCTTAATTCACCTCCCATCTTAAACTCCCTAGCGATCGCATCAACCTGTTTAATATCGCGTTTTCTACCCATCAATACATAGAACCATAGTTATTCAAAATTTAGCACACGAACAAGTATTAAATCCACCAAAACCTACTTAAAATTAGCATTAGGATCGCCCAGCCGATCGAGCGGCCAAGAGCGCACGATTGCTTTACCAATAATTCGATCGCGCGTTACAAATCCCCAGAAATGTCCGTCGCAGCTTTGATTGCGGTTATCCCCTAACATCCAATAAGAATTCGCCGGTACAGTTGCAGGCCCCCAATTGTAAAGGGGCGATCGCGCGGGATAAGATTCTTGCAAGGGCTGTTCGTTAACGTAAATTTTTCCCGATTTTACCTCAACCCGATCGCCCGGTAATCCGATCGCCCGCTTGATAAAACTATCGCGAAAATTCGGAGGCAAACCGCACGCAGCTAATGCAGATTCTGGTGCTGAAAATACTACAATATCCCCCCTCTGCGGGTCTTGAAAATGATAGCTCAATTTATCTACAATCAGGCGATCGTCAATTTCTAATGTTGGCTGCATCGAACCGGAAGCTATATAAAATGACTGGGCTACAGCCGTCCGAATTCCAAAAGCAAAAAATAAACTCAAGCCTATTGTTTTAAATGCTTCGAGTACAAATTCCGATCTTTTTTGCGGTTGATTCTGTCTATCTGACATCGTATTTATCACCAAAAAATAACAAACATCGATCGGCCTCAGGTTATTTTTCAATCTTCCAACTGTTGGGCGGATATTTCAACAGCAGTAACATCGATCGTACCGGGCGGCGTCAAGCGTTTAAATTGGCCTTCTTCTATTTTCAGAGGTTCCCCGCAGTTAGGACACTGAATTTGAGTTTGATTTAAAGCAGGAAATTCGTACTGACAGACAGGACAACTTCCTTCAATTAAGTTGCGTTTCAGCCACCACTGAAGCGCTACAAATGCCACCACTGGTGTCAGCAGCAACAAACCTACTAAAATTAAGATTGATTTCACTACCCAACCCAAACCAATTGACGCCAACAGCCATGCAATGCCTAGCAGAATCAACCAATTGCTAATCGCGGGTAGTTTTAAAGAGAGTTTGGGGTTCCCTTGGTTCACAGCAATCTCCTTATATGTTTCCAGTAACTATATCCTACTAATAAATTCACGACGGCGTGCGGTCGAATTTTCCGATCTTACCCTCCTACAACCGCTCTCTACATTAAAATTTATTCTAAAATTTATTCTAAAATTTATTCTGGGGGAGAGTGGTGCAACGTCTCTATTAATAACCGACACAGCGATCGAAGACTAAATGCTACC
>JBOFTL010001212.1:0-3984 GCA_051652045.1 Microcoleus sp.
AGTGCGATCGAAGGTAAACTAAATATTGAAAACGATCGACTGCGAGGCTCTAAAAGCGATATTCTATTGCCTCCCGACATTCCCAAACTCGGTACCAAAAACCTATCGCATCCATATGATTGGGCGGCTTTTAGCATCATCGGCAGCCCTTGGTCAGAAGATAGTTGAGAGGTGAGAGTTGAGAGTTGAGAGTTGAGAGTTGTAGTGCGAGCGTCGGGAGCTCGCTCGCGATCGATCGATTGATAGGGGCGGTGCCAAGAGTGCCCGCCCTCATAGTTAATAGTTGTAGTGCGAGCGTCGGGAGCTCGCTCGCGATTGAGAGTTGATAGTTGACAATCGAACGCGATATACAGCTCGATTAACCGCGATAAGTCAGGTTCGTAGTAAGGACTTCAGTCCTTCTTTTTGAGGACTTCAGTCCTCACTACAAACCGTTTTTATTAATGGAAATTGCTAGCCCTACGGTGCGCATCCTACAAGTAGAATGCGCGTGCAAGTTTTGTTCTAGATACTGATGCTATTAAGAACTAAAGAAGGTTTCAGAGAAATGTAAGGAATCACCCGCTTTTGATTATTAGCATCAATCTTCTGTTCGGCAAGATTCAACTCTTGTTGAAACTGCTGTACGAGAATTTCGATCGGCGTTCCTTCAAAAACTTCTTGAAAACTCTTGTTGTACAGTTCTCGGTAGGATTTGTCGTAATAACCCAGGCGATCGTAATGATAAGCTGCCAAAGTATACAGAGTTTGCAATTGGTCGGCCGCCCGTTTGTGAGGGGGTAGCAATTTGAGAATTTGAGCTTCTGTAATCACTTCTTCGGCGCCAGGAATATCCCGGTAGGCTGTAAACGGCATATTAGCAGCAAAACTCATGTAGTAATCTTGGGGATAATTAACTGCTGAATGTTGCGGGCCGCAGGTGAAAATCACAGTAGTAACAATCTCAATTAATTGTTGCACTGTGTCGATTTTTGCTGGCATTCCCTTAACTCTACCGCCTGTCTCGGAAGCTAATTCTGCCGCCCAGTTTTGCAATTCAATATCTTTAGCAATTACCTCTGTTGTCGGGTAAAAGTGATTGACAAATCCGCTAACAAATTTGTGAATTGCATTCCACAGCAGCAAACCATCATCTCGGTAAGGGTAGTGGGGAAGTTGAGTTACATCTTCCATACCTCTACTTTTCAATTCCGCAGGAAAAGCAAACCCATCAAGACTCCAGTTACTGTAACTATCTCTAGCTAATTCCAGTGACTCTGCTAAAGTACCTGCTAGCAATTCATCAACTGGGCCGCCAGGATTGATCAATCTGGCACGCGCGAGATGGCTGTTAGCTAACATAAAGCGAAAGTGGGGTCGCAAAAGTAGGCTGAGGGGATGATTTTCAGCTAGCTGTCGGGCAGTCACCACTGCAAACGGTTCCATAACTAAATGAGTGCGGGCTAAATGAGAACACATTTCGTGATGGTTGGCATCGGCCACTTGCACGCAGAGTTTGGCAAACAACCAATCCAAAGGAGGATCTGAGGGGGTATAAATGTGACTTTTCGGGTTGATATCTAGTTGAATTGCTAGGGGAATTAATTCACCTCGATCGCGAACTCCCGTCCACTGCCAACCGAAGAAAGCGCGCGGTTTTGGCAAGTATTTTCTGCCTTTTTCAAAGGTGCCGCCTTGTACTTTTGCAGGACCGCGATAGTGTTCGTCTGTACCTGTATAATCGGCAATATAAATGTTTTTTTCTTGCAATTGTTTGCGAAAATCAAACATTTGAGAACTGGGAAGTTGTGCGAGGATTTCCGCGCGAGGATCTGCCGGATCTAACAGGCGCAAAACCATCGGATTTGCTCCAGACAAACGCTGTTCGGCAAAAGCTCGATCGGTCTGGTAAGTCTTAGCAATTGCAGGCAGCGGCATTACGGGAAAAAAGTCTTCGTAGTCTTGGATGTCATCAAGAGGATCGAGAAAAGACCTGGCTTTGACTGCCAACATATTGACAGGAAGTTCGGCGGTTGCTAGTAGCCGTTCGGCAATGTAATCGACGGAAAGATTTTCAATGGCGGGCAGTGCTTTTGATAGTGCTAAAGGTGATAAATAGTCATAATCAAACTCGTAAGCTTTTCGCTGTCGGTTGATGTAGTCGCTGCGCTGCGTCGCGTTCGGATCGTTTTGGGGGAGAGAAGGTTTCATAATTTATATTCAACATAAAGGTTTACCCCTGGTTTTGCAGCGGAATTTAATATCTGCTACAGCGAGGGATGAGAGAAAGCAAGTATCTTGACCGCTAATCTGATTTCATATAGCAACGCTTCGGGGGTATGTGGCAGCGTTCCGGACAGTTTTGAAAATAATAATTTTTATTAAAAATCTTGCTACAGTTGTACGATCGCACTCCGGGTAGAAACCGACTTTTTGAGAAAAAAATAGCGATCGGAGTCGGGCAATATTTGTATAAATAAATTAATGAATCGCGTTGCACTAGCATTTCACCGCCTTATCAATCGATCGGGGGTTGAAACCGCTTCTATACGAACAAAGTCCGCCTGCGCGGACTTCAGAATCAGGGGGGTTTCAATCCCAGATTTTGGCTTGTAGTAAAGAAGCTGGATTTTTATTAAAATTAAAGGCTGCGATGCCGAACGATTTGGGAAATTGAATTCACAACAGCTTGGTTAATCGCGGTAAGCTGCGCAGTGCATAAAATCCCCGACTCCTTGAAGAAGTTGGGGATTTGAGTATTCTGTCTGCTAAATTAGAGATGCTCACTTGCGCTGATGCAAAATTATGCGCTCAAATATCGATCCTCAGAAGATTGAACAACTCATGAAAGTCTTAGCTAGAGAAGCCCGATTTCCCTCTCTCGATCCCGATCTCCTGAGAAATAGGATTGAACAATTTATTGAGCGTTGTGAAAGTACATCAGAGAGCGATCGATAATGGAGCTAAATGAATTGCCAGGATCGGAGTTAATTTTACCTGGACTAGAAGATCTTCACCAGGGCAAAAATAATACTATCGGGTCGCTTTTAATCGCGATCGCATCCATACGTTTAACCGAAGCAGGCTTGGATATTCCGAAGGTGCCTCTAGTATCAGAGCCAGAACTGGCCTTGTATGCCCATCTTCAAAACGAACGCGATGATGCTTATTCTTACTACAATGCTTTATTAAATAGTCTCAACAGTTTTTGTGCTGCACTTGAACAGAATTCCAAATAAGCGATCGCGCATTTTATCGTTCTTCTTCAATTTCAATCTCTACCGCCTCTAACTCAGCTTGCAACTGCTCGATAGTCGGCAAACTCCCCTGTAACTGCTCCGGCAAAGCTTCGCGTAATTGATAAGTTGAAACTCCGATCGGCTTATTGATATCTCGCAAAGCATATTCGACAATTTTTTGTTTCTTATTCTTACATAAAATTATCCCAATAGTCGGCAGATCGTCTCGATGTTTCAACAAATCGTCCACCGCTGAAACGTAAAAACTCATCTTCCCCGAAAACTCCGGTTTAAACGCTTCTACCTTCAAATCGATTACCACAAAACACCGCAACCGTAAATGATAAAACAATAGATCGATATAAAAATCTTCCCCTTCAACCTCCAAATGATACTGACTCCCCACAAAAGCAAAACCTACTCCCAATTCCAGCAAAAAATCGCGGATGCGATCGATTAAAGCTTTCTCTAATTCTCGCTCTTGTGCTTCTTTGCCTAAACTGATAAAATCAAAATTATACGGGTCTTTCAATAACTGTTGAGCTAATTCCGATTGCGGGTTAGGTAAAGTTCGATCGAAGTTTGTATCAGCTTTCCCCTGTCGCCGATACAACCCGCTTTCTATTTGGTCAACCACCCACCACTAATCGGAGTACCGATATAGTGGGGGCTTGAAAGAGCCTAGTTGACCAGTCTAAGTGTATAAAATCACTACGTTTAAGGCAAGAGTTAAAGACCTACCAGAGAATGCGTAGCTAGTTCTCTG
>JBOFTL010001213.1:0-4824 GCA_051652045.1 Microcoleus sp.
AAATAAACGGTAGAGAAGAGCTAGAAAAAACGCGGTTTCCGGGCTTAGATTTGAAGGATGTTAAAGGGCAAATTCACGCAAGGCGCGCTTTAGAAATTGCGGCTGCGGGCGGACACAATTTGATTTTTGTCGGGCCTCCAGGTAGCGGTAAAACTATGCTGGCGAGACGTTTGCCCGGTATCTTACCACCGCTGACTTTTCAGGAAGCTTTGGATGTGACTCAAATTCATTCGGTAGCTGGCTTGTTGAAGGATAAAGGCAGCTTGGTGAGCGATCGACCTTTTCGCAGTCCCCACCATTCAGCATCGGGGCCTTCTCTCGTCGGTGGCGGCAGTTTTCCGCGTCCTGGGGAAATTTCTTTAGCACATCGGGGAGTGTTATTTCTTGATGAATTAACTGAGTTTAAACGGGATGTTTTGGAGTTTTTGCGGCAACCTTTAGAAGACGGTTACGTGACGATTTCTCGCACCAGACAATCGGTGATGTTTCCGGCACAATTTACCTTGGTTGCGAGCACGAATCCTTGCGCTTGCGGTTACTATGGAGATCCGATCCAGCAGTGTACTTGTTCGCCGCAAAAGAGAGAGCAATATTGGGCAAAGTTATCGGGGCCTTTGATGGATCGGATCGATTTGCAAGTGGCGGTTAATCGTTTGAAACCCGAGGAAATTACGCGACAAGCTGCGGGGGAAGATTCGGAACCGGTGCGGGTGAGGGTGCAGCGGGCGCGAGAGATAGCAACTCGCCGCTTTGAGTCGGATAATAGCATTCGGTGCAACGCTCAAATGCAAAGCAGTCAGATTAATAAATGGTGTCAGTTGGATGAGGATTCTCGGAATTTATTGGAGATGGCAATTCGCAAATTGGGACTGTCGGCGAGGGCGAGCGATCGCATTTTGAAAGTTGCGAGAACAATTGCTGATTTGTCTGGCGATGATTGTTTGAAAACGAATCACGTAGGTGAGGCAATTCAGTATCGGACGATCGATCGAATGCAATAATTTGTTTGTCAATATGACTCTGCAGTTGAAACCGCTTATATCCCTCTTTTGTCACTTTCGGTAGATAAAACGATCGAACTGTCGATAGTCAGTTTGAACGAGAGGTTTCTCATCTGTTACTGCTTTACTTAATCGGTCTTTGATGCGATCGAGTGTATTTAACAAGTCTCTTACCCGATCGCATCCTTAAAAATGAGGACTGAAGTCCTCACTACAAACCTATTAAATATTAGCTCGCAACCGCAATATTTTTAACAATGTGTTAAATTCATCGGGCAAAGGCGCGATCGCCTCTATGAATTCCCCTGTGATTGGATGCTGCAATTTCAACTTCCACGCGTGCAAAGCTTGTCCTGTTAAATTAACTCCGATCGAACGGTTGGAACTGTAAATGGGGTCGCCCACAATTGGATGTTTCATTTCGGCGGTATGCACGCGAATTTGATGGGTGCGCCCGGTTTCTAATTGATAGTGAATTAGACTGTAATTGCCGAGTCTTTCTTGGATTTTCCAGTGCGTAATTGCAGGTCGTCCGCCTTTTTCTACTGGTACTACTGCCATCTTTTTTCTATCTGTGGGATGGCGTCCGATCGGCAAATCTATTGTGCCTGTTTCGGTTCTGGGTATGCCCATAACTATTCCTAAATATTCGCGGCGGGCGGTTTTGGCTTTGAGTTGGGCTTGCAAATGTTGGTGCGCAAAATCGGTTTTGGCGATCGCGATCGCGCCTGTGGTATCTTTGTCCAATCTGTGCACGATTCCCGGCCTTTGCACTCCGCCAATTTCTGCTAGGGGACAGTGGGCTAATAGGGCGTTGACTAATGTGCCGTCGGGATGTCCGGCGGCAGGATGCACTACTAATCCGGCGGGTTTGTTGATGATAATTAAGGCATCATCTTCGTAAAGGATGTCGAGGGGAATTGTTTCGGGTTGTAGGTTGGTTGCTTGGATTTCTGGCAGGGTAATTTGAATGCGATCGCCCGTTTTTACTGTTATTTTTTTGGAAGTACAAGTTTCGTTATTGATTTTAACGTTGCCTTGGGATATGAGATTTTGGATGCGCGATCGAGATAATTCGGTTATCTGATTTGACAGCCAAATATCTAATCGCTGGTTAGAATTATTTTGGTTTTTTGCTGTATTTTCGACTGTATAAGTTTGCGCGGTAATATCTGTTATCATGTCTGCTTGTATTCTTTGCGTGAGGGCCGGGTGAAGCATATGCCTGTCGGCAGGCTACGCCAACGGGTATAAAACGTGAAATTTATTTCAGGGATTGTCGCCCGAATGCTTCACCCCTACGAGTCTCTACAACGGATGCTGCCGGATCGAGGATGACAACTGTCAACAGTCAACAGTCAACTGTCAACTATCAACTGTCAACTGTCAACTATTAACTACTTACTTTCTATTATCACTTGCCAGGTGTCTAATGTCGTACCTGTAATGCGATCGAGATTTGTCAAAGAGTTGAGATATTCGATTCTCGCAGTAAGTTCGGCATTTCTCGCCCTGACTAAATCCTGCTGAAACTGTACAATGTCGATAATTCTCGAACTTTCCAAACCCAGTTTTAATTTTTCCTGTTCTATTTCTAGCTGCTTTTGTGCTAATTCTCTAGTTCGTTGAGCTAGTTCTACTTGTTTCCTACTTGTGTTAACATCTCTGACAGCATTTGTCAACTCTATATTTACTTTTTGATTTAGTTCTTTGAGGTCGTTATCCGATCGCAAAACATTGATTTTGCTGCGTTGAAAATCGCGTTCGATCGAGCGGTTGCCGAATTCTCGACTGAAAATTATTCCGGCCCTAAAATCCGAGTTGTTGTTGCCAAAAGTTCCCCCACCATTATAACTTGTATTAAAATCTAAATTCCACTTGCGGTTGTTTTCAGCTAGTAATAAATTGTATTTAGCTATTTGCTGGTTGAGTTGTGCTTGCAAATAATCGGCTCGATTGGTAAGGGCGATCGCGCGAATTTTGTCAAGGTCTAAAGGTGGAGATTCTGCTACAAAATTTTCTGTGGCTGCTATATTCAAATCTAAATCTAAATCGAGAATTTCTAGCAATGCCAACCTGAATTTTTTGAGTTCGCTTTCAGCAGATAACAAGCTAGATTCTCGATCGACTACTTCTTTTTGGCTGGGCAAAATATCGACTTGCGCCCGCCTACCCGCATCGATTAAAACTTGATTGATTTCGACTTGTCGCCGCGCGATTTCGAGGGAGTTTTGTTCGATTTTCAGGCGTTCCTGAGCTTTAAAAAGTCCCCGGTAGGCGAGAATTGCCGCAGTAATTGTATCGATAATCGTTGATTTTAAAGTAAGGAGATTGCTGGTTTCAGTCAGTTTAGCAATTTCGATCGAAGCCCGATTGACATTGACTCCAGCCCCCCTCAACAGCGGTTGATTAAAACTGAGTTGTAAATTTTGACTGGGAGAGTTTTCGCCGCTAACAGTAAAACCGTTCGGATCTCGTCCTTGTCTTTGCAAAGCCCAGCCGAAACTGATGTCTCCTCCCGTAGGAACTTTCATCGAAACTCTAGCAGATACATCAATTGCACCCGTACTTGTGCTGTTTCCTCCCGACCTTAAATTGATACCAGATAGCGAGATTCGCGGTGTTAAAATAGGTTGAAATTTGCTATTAGCTACGGCAAGATCTTGTTTTTGTACGATTCGTTCGAGATATTGATTTTTGATAATGCGATTGTTTTCTAAGGATAAGAATACTATTTCTGACAGCATCAATTCAATTCCCGGTTCCTCAGCAATTGATGCTGATTCCGATCGACTTTGTTCCGGATCGGAACTTGGAGTTGCTTCGGATGTTGGTTGCGGGGCGGATGGAGTTTGGGAAATTGGTTGTTGCGGAGGGGCGATCCAACTTTTTTTGTCCTCATTTATAGGAAATGAATTATTGGTTTCAATATTTTTATTGTTTTCGATCGCAGTTACCGAATTGGATTCAATATTAGTGATTTTTTGAGAAGTCTCTTGGTTCTCTTCCTGCTGTTTTTTACCGCCGATTGGGGAAGGAGATTGCAATTTTTGGTGTTGATTTTTTACCGAGTTAACCGGCTGAGATTTTAAAATAATTTGAGGTGATTTTTGAGGACTTGAAGCGATCGATTTAGGTGATGCTTGTGGAGTATTTTCCTTCGCCTTTACAGTTGGTGCAGACTGGAAAACAACAAAAATCGCAGCAGCACTGCAAATAACAGCTAGAATCAAACTAAAACGCAAAATCCAATCGCGATCGGATTGGGGAGGAGGAGAATTTTGGTCTGGCGGTTCAGTCATTTAATTTACGATCGCCCTGCATAAATAATTATACAGAAGAGTTACCTCAAAAGTCTTTTAAAATATATAAAACTTTAAAAATTAGTCCGATCGCAATGCTTTTACCGGATCTAGCTGACTGGCTTTGCGGGCCGGCAAAAATCCCGCCCCTACCCCTACTAACAAAGCCGATCCTAAAGCCAAAGTCGCCGTACCGCTGTCAAACTTATAAGGTAACTTAAAAGTGTCTGCCACAAAAACAGTTAAAACATGAACCGTGACAATTGCCGAAATTCCCCCAAATAAACTTAACAAAACAGCTTCTAAAATAAACTGCAACATCACCTCCCGCTGCGTCGCGCCAATCGCCCGCCGCAAACCGATTTCGCGAGTTCTTTCCGCCACCGAAGCAATAGTAATATTCGCAATTCCGACACCTCCAACTAACAGCGAAATCATCCCCACCGCCAGCAAAGAACGCGAAACCATTTCCAAAGTTTGCTGCTGCGCTAAAATCTCTTCTATATTGTTACCCACGTAAA
>JBOFTL010001214.1:0-4021 GCA_051652045.1 Microcoleus sp.
ATTAGCTAGATCGGCACTTACGCAAAATCGTTTGAAACATTAAAGGCTGCGATTACTTCGCTTCGCTCGTAATGACATAAATACGTTGTGATTGCGTAAGTCTTATATATAGCCTTTCTCATGTAGGTAAGGTACAGAAAAAACCTCAAAAATCATGAAATTCACAGTATATGGTGCATCTCATGAGGCGTGAGAACCGCTATATTTGGAGTGCGAATTGCTAGCCGATTATTTACCACTGTAAGTAGCGGACGCACAATTTTTTGCGTAACTTCTGACATGAAGACTATTAAGACATTTAACCGCAATAGTTTTAAGTTTCATATTTTGAGTTGTGAACTGAGAAACTAAGCAATGCGTAAAAAACATTACGAACAATGCGGCAGCCGATCGAAGATAGCGGATTTTAGCAAAAAAACTTGATTTCCTACTAATTTGCACAACTGAATATAAATCCTCAACTTGACACGCTTTCGCATTTCGAGACACCGTTTTTGCATCAAAAAAACCTTGATGTTTGGTGACAATTTTTACAGCATTTCGGGCTGTCAACTACTACATTTAAGGTAGTTGCGCTCGATCGGTTATTTGAGGTTAGGTGGATCGATATCGCTACCAATTACCTCCGTATTATTCAAGAATTTTGGGTTTGCATTAGGGCGATGTCAAAATTGCCGGTTTCAGTCTCGCACTCTGGAAGCCAAAATTTTTCACCCTTGCTTACCCTAAATCTTGATAATTTCGGTACAGCAAGATTCAATTTAATATCGCGTCCGGTAGATTACCCTCAATCAAAAAAACTGAAACTCTTGGTCAGAAAAGAGCGTCATTATGGGTAATCGCGCTTGACTCGATATCACCCTATTCAGCCTTTGTTTCGCATTGCGTGGTGGATTTTCTAGATCGTACCGTGAAGGTTAATGATTTTTGATGGCGCCAATTAACAAAAATTAATTGGAAAATTCAAATTCAAGACTTGCGAAAAAAGTGGTTTCATCTCCTGCATATAGCGGTAAGGTGCGCGCTGCACCCTTACATCACAAACGCCGCGCAGTCCTGCAACTTAATTCATCATTTAACATTAAAAACTTCGCCGACAGATCGAAATCCCCAACCATTGAAATAGGCTGCAAGAGGTATTCAACTCAAAACCTTTAAAAACATCTCTCTTCTACAGCAACCTAAAGATATGTCACAATTTAACGGACAGCCGACGGCTCTTACTGAAGAAACAGCATTTCTTACCCCTCAAAAGTCGATTCATAACGAACTTTCATCAACCACTTCTTTCACTCCAGCTCGATCGAAAATTCCCGACAGACAGGCCATCGCCTTAATTTCCGATCACGGCGACCCCGCAGCCGAAATCGGCAAAGAAGAAGCTGGAGGTCAAAATGTTTACGTGCGTCAAATTGGCGAAGCTTTAGCCAAATTGGGCTGGCAAGTAGATATGTTTACTCGCAAAACTAATGCGAACGATCCATCGATCGTGCAGCATTCTCCTTACTGCCGTACAATTCGTCTAGCAGCAGGTCCGATCGAGTTCGTACCGCGCGATCGACTGTTGCAATATATGCCTGAATTTGTCTGTGCATTTCAAAAATTTCAGAGCAAAGAAGGCATGAATTATCCTTTGGTTCACACCAATTACTGGCTGTCAGCTTGGGTAGGTCTTCAATTAAAAAAACAGAACAACATTCAGTTAGTTCATACCTACCATTCTTTAGGCGCTGTCAAATACCAATCTGTTAATTGTCCGCCAACAATTGCCCAGAAACGATTGTCTGTAGAACAGCAAATTCTTGAAGCGGCTGACTGCGTAGTTGCTACTAGCCCCCAAGAGCGAGAAACTTTACGAGAACTGGTTTCCGATCGAGGTAGAATTGAAGTGATTCCTTGCGGGACAAACACTGAAAATTTTCGATCGATCCCTAAAGCCCAAGCTCGAGCTAAATTAGGTTTCTCCCCTAATGACAAAATCGTACTCTACGTTGGGCGTTTTGACCCGCGCAAAGGAATTGATACCCTAGTGCGCGCCTTCGCCACCTGCAAAACTCGCGCTGAAGGCAATTTGAAGCTGATCGTAGCAGGAGGTAGCGACCAGCAACGCAGCGACTACCAGGAGCGACTCAGAATTGAGGAGTTAGTACGGGAGTTGAACTTGGGCGCAGAAACTCTGTTTCCCGGACTCTTGAGTCATGACGTGTTGCCGTATTATTACACGGCGGCTGATGTGTGCGTCGTGCCGAGCCACTACGAACCATTTGGGTTAGTAGCTATTGAAGCAATGGCTTGCGGTACGCCTGTGGTGGCTTCCAATGTTGGAGGTTTGAAGTTTACTGTAATTCCAGAAGAAACTGGTTTGTTAGTTCCGCCTCAAGATGTTGGTGCTTTTGCTGCAGGAGTCGATCGAATTTTATCGGATGAGTTGTGGGCCAGGAAGCTCAGAAAGCAAGCATCTGCAAGAGTCAGTCAAAACTTTAGTTGGACGGGAGCGGCTATTCAATTAAGCGACCTTTACCGTCGTTTGCTAGCCCTATCAATTATGGACGAAAGGCTGTGGAATTTGTCTCGTTCTCGCGCTTGAAAAAGCGGTTTCAGATCGTGTTCGATCGATTAAGTAAGTCCACCTAATTAAACGTAAGATCCCGATCGCTAGAGAGCTTGCTGTCTGTAGGCTCTTCCTTCTTCCTTCTTCCCGATTAGGTTTTAGGCTTGAGGTTTTAGGTTGGAGGTCTATTCCCTAATACCTACCACCTACCACCTCATACCTACTTCTTCCTTCTTCCTTCTTCAAACAGAGTTAACTGAATTTTTGCCGGGCCAACGCTCGCTTCTTCACTGGCTGCGAGCTTGCCTTATTTTTTGGCTTCAGATTTTCAGGAGCTCTCAAAATCAAACCCGATATTCCACCAGCAATTATTGCAAAAATCGGATTAGTCATCGCGTTTAAAACACAGTCAAAGACATACATAGTTAAAGCTATCCCTAGGGTGGCTGCAGGCGCTACCTTGGGATTGCTCCAGGTTTTTGCAGGATACTTAAACAAACAAAAAACCACCACAGGAAGTAGCAGAGCCGAAAACAAACTAACTAAACCCACAGTACCATTGATGCCAAAAACAATAATCCATAAACTGTCAGTGATAGAGATATCTTCACCGCGTCCGTTGTAGACGCGATTCCCGCCCCCATCTCCCCAGCCAAATAGGAATCTTTGTCGCGCTTTGTCTGACAATATTTCTTCATTCTCAAACCTAAACTGGAGAGAACCTGCTCGTTCTTCGCCAAATACTTGACTGATAAATGCCACAGCTTCATCGCTTGAAAATTGACCTGATGCAGCTATGTAAAGGTAAAAGCATACGTATGCAATCAGGAATAGCAAAGGCAAAGAAGTGCGAAACCATTTGGCGCAAAACAATACAATTACGCTCATACCAAATAAACTGTAGGCACCTGTAGAGCGACACAGTGCAAAAGCTACCATTAATACGATCGCCAGTAATTTTATACTGCGACCTTGAAACTTTTTGAGCGTTCCGGTTTGCCACAGCCAAAAGCCGATCAAAGCTGCTGTCATCATCCACACGCCCACCATTAAGCCGTGCTGCATGAATACCACAGGCCTCCAGCCGCCCAAACGCCTTGCTTGACCCCAATCTTCAAAGGCATTTACACCGTAAATCATTTGGTGCAGGATCGGACCTCTGACTCCTTCAATTAGAGTGAAAGGAATGTAAGCTAAGCCCCCTGCAAAAATTCCGATCGCTAGTTGTTTCAGCGCTTCTAAATTATTAAAATACAAGCGACCTAAAAAATAAGGAAGTCCCCAACCAATTATTTGGTTAAAAGTTGGAGAAATCGGGCTGCCACCGTTACTAAGCTGTGAAACGATCGGACACAAACAGTAAACTAGCATCGGTACGTCGATCCAACCGGGCTTAAAAGTGGTAATGCGATCGGCATCGTAAACAATAGTAGCCAGCAAAACACCGTAGCAGGCTGCTGCCATTTTGTT
>JBOFTL010001215.1:0-1825 GCA_051652045.1 Microcoleus sp.
AAGGAGACGAAAGCACCGATCGTCCTCACGCTGAACGGGATGGCAGAAATTGTGGTGCAGAGTGCGACCGGGTACCAAGCGTTACTCGATCGCTTAGATGAGTTAGAGACTCGCGAGGCAATTCGGGTCGGGCTTCAAGAGATTGCCGACGGGAAAGCTGTTCCGGCGATGCCTGCCTTGGCTGAACTTCAGCAGCGGCTTGAGCAGGAATTGGGTGAATGAGCTATTCGATCGTCAAGAGTTCTTGAGCCAACAATTACCCGCTCGGGGAATGGCAACCGTGAATTTCATATTCCACATTAGAACTATGCAACCGTTTCGCTGAGGTCTTGCGATCGAACGATCGAGGATGAAGACCTCAGCACTGTCTTTCTGCTGAGTGAAAGACCGGTATCACCAGCCTGACCCAACAATTTACCCAATTCCAAACGTCCATTATGGCAACTATCTCTTCTCCTTCTCTGACTGTTGAAAACATCAACGCCACTGTTGTGAAATTAACCGTCAAATATACGTTGACCCCCAACGCAGTCGAAAAACTCGCCGGAACTGTATTTACTGAAAATATTCAGGCGATCGGTGATGATGCTGGTGTACTGACAGATGTCGTGATTAGCAATTTCCCAGCAGATTCATTTGCAGTCAGCGCAGCGACCCCGACAGTCGTCCGCACTCG
Organism: Microcoleus sp.; assembly: GCA_051652045.1. Classification (GTDB taxonomy): domain Bacteria; phylum Cyanobacteriota; class Cyanobacteriia; order Cyanobacteriales; family Microcoleaceae; genus Microcoleus. The sequence continues at coordinate 677 of JBOFTL010001215.1, forward strand.
TGTCCGCAACGTCCTCAAATCTTCCATGAACGAAGATCCAGAGTTCTTACTCAATGGCGGAGAACTCTCAGATGAAGTGCTAGGTCGGATTACACTCTCCTATGCTGCAAACCCTCCCATTCCCGCTGCGCTCCCCTCTCCGACATCGACCAATACCGTCAGTGCCGCCTGGAAGTAGTTGAAAAATCTCGAACTAACCTTGCCGTTGTGTAAAAATGCTCTCCAAAGTTTGGGGGGCATTCTGTGTTTCTGTAAAACCTGAAATCTGTAAATCCGTGAATCAATCCCAAACCGCGATATTCTAACCAAACTCTCAACCCCAAACATCCCAAAAGAGCGATCGCGGACCATGATTATCTCCGTCCAAAACCAAAAAGGCGGCGTCGGCAAAACCACCCTCGCCATCCACATCAGCCACGCCCTCAAACTCCAGAAAAAGACCAACCGCATTCTCCTGATTGATGCGGACCCACAAGGTAGTGCTCGCGACTGGTCCGCTGCTCGCCAGAGTGAGTCACCTTTCAGTGTGATTGCGATCGATCGGCCGGTTCTGCATCGAGAAATTCCTGCGATCGTCGATAACTACGACCACATCATCATCGATGGACCACCCCGCGCTTCAGAGCTTGCCCGCAGTGCCATCAGTGCCGCCGACCTCGTCCTAATTCCCGTCCAGCCTAGTCCCTACGACGTTTGGGCAGCGCAGGAAATCATTGGACTGATTCAAGAAGCTTCTGTATTTAAAGAAAACCTGAAATCAGCATTTGCGATAAATCGGAAAATCGTGAATACTGCAATAGGGCGCGATGTCATCGATGCTCTGACTAATTTCAATACGCCCATCTTGAAGTCTCAAATCTGCCAACGTGTTGCCTTCGCCGAAAGCGCCGCGACTGGACAGACCGTTCTTGAGACCTCTCCAAAATCTGCTGCTGCTAAGGAGATAAAGGCGATCGCTAAAGAAATCCTGGCGCTGTAGAGGGATGATGCGTTGGCCCATAGATAAGGGCACGGCGAGCCATGCCCCGACGGGCACATCGACAGGCTATATCGACAGCTATACCTCGATCACCCTCATCCTTCATCCCCCCCCCCCCGTACGGGCATCGGCTTGCCGTGCCCCAAACCCCACCAGCCACCCCCAAAAAC
>JBOFTL010001216.1:0-4820 GCA_051652045.1 Microcoleus sp.
AAGGCCTTGCCCTAAGAAAACTGGGACAGCTAGAAGCAGCAGTATCGTGTTACAACAAATCTTTAAAAATCAAACCAGAGAATCCAGAAGGATGGTACAACCGGGGCAATGTTCTCAGGAAATTGGGAAGACTCTCCGAGGCCATCGCCTCCTATGAAAGAGCGATCGAACTTAAGCCAGACTACTGCGAAGCTTGGTCGAACCGCGGCAATACCCTCACTAACTTAGAACAATACTCAGAAGCGATCGCCTCCTACGAAAAAGCTGTAGCTATTAGCGCTAATTACTGCGAGGCTTGGTACAACAAAGCTTTTGCCCTCAGAAGCTGCGGGCAAAATGCCGAGGCTATCGCCGCCTACGACAAAGCGATCGAACTCAAAGCCGACTTGCACCAAGCCTGGTATCACCGGGGAATCGCCCTAGCAGATGCCAAACTCTACCCAGAAGCGATCGCCTCCTACGACAAAACCTTAGAATTGCGTCCGAAGTCCCCTGAAGTTTGGAAAAAACGCGGCACCGCCCAAGCACAAACCGGACAATTTGCAGAAGCGATCGCCTCTTGGGATCGAGCAATAGAACTCAAATCCGATGATAGCGAAGTGTGGTATAATCGAGGCTTGGCTTTAGTTAACTTAAAGCACTTAGAAGCAGCGATCGCCTCTTGGGACAAAACAGTCGAATTGCACCCAGACAATACCGAAGCCTGGTACAACCGCGCCGTAGCCCTTACAAAATTAAAACGATTTGCAGAAGCGATTGCTTCCTACGATAAAATCGTCGCACTCAAACCTGACGACCCAAACCTTTACTATCAAAAAGCTTGCGCCTGGGCGCAACAAAACCAAGCAGACTATCAAAAAAACAGTCCCGAATCTGAAGCTACCAATACCACCAAAGCCATTGAAAACTTAAAAAGAGCGATCGAACTCAATCCAAAGAAATACCTAAAAATGTGCAAAAATGACTCAAAATTGCATACAATACAAAGAGACGTGCGGTTTTTAGCTTTATTTCAGGGTAAGCAATGATTGATTAACGATTAAGATGAATGCCGCACTGCAATTTTGGCAGGCACAACAGCACCGCAAACCCCAATCATGCAGACCCTAGATAAAACTCAGACCAAATTCGCTCAACTCGCAGCCAGCTTGAGTGAAGTCGCCGACATAGAATCAGCCTCTTCCGTACTGTACTGGGACCAAGCCACTTATATGCCTGCCAAAGGTGCCAATGCCCGAGGCCGGCAGTTGGCCACCCTCAAACAAATATCCCATGAAAAATTTACAGATCCCAAAATTGGCGAACTGCTAGAAGACTTGCGTTCCTACGAACAAAGCCTCCCCTACGACTCCACAGCAGCCAGCCTGATCCGGATTGCCCGCAGGGACTACGATCGCGCCTCCCAAGTCCCAGCAGCCTTCATGGCAAAACTCTGCCGCCACCAAGCCGACTGCTACGAAGCTTGGGCTGTTGCCAAAGCAGACAACAACTTCGCAGCCGTCGCCCCCGAACTCGAAAAAACCCTAGAATTAAGCAGGCAGTACGCCGACTTTTTCCCCGGCTGCGAACACATCGCTGATTCCCTGATCGATCGCACCGATTACGGGATGACAGTATCGATCCTCCGCCCGCTGTTCGCCCAACTGCGTCAAGCATTAGTACCCATTGTCGAAGCTATCGCCTCCAGCCCCCCCGCCGACGACTCCTGCTTGCAACAGGAATTCCCAGCAGCCCAACAGTTAGAATTCACCCGTACCGTCGTAGAACGCATTGGATACGACTTCCAACGAGGGCGGCAAGATCTCACCCTGCACCCATTTATGACCAGTGTGTCCATAGACGACGTGCGCATCACCACCCGCGTCTATGAAGATCGACTCGATCAAGCTTTGTTCAGCAGCATCCACGAAGCCGGACACGCCCTCTACGAACTAGGTAATTCCCCCGACTTAGAAGGCACTATCCTCGCAGGTGGCATTTCTTCCGGCGTTCACGAAAGCCAGTCTCGGTTGTGGGAAAATCTAGTCGGGCGCAGTCGGGGATTTTGGGAATGCTTCTACCCGCAATTGCAAGGCGTGTTTTTGCGCCAGTTGGGCAACATCACCACCGATCGATTTTATCGAGCAATCAACAAAGTCGCGCGATCGCTCATCCGCACCGACGCTGACGAAGTAACCTACAACCTTCACGTCGCCATCCGCTTCGACCTAGAATTAGCCATGCTGGAGGGCAAACTAGCAATTCGCGACCTCCCGGAAGCCTGGAACGAACGGTACAGAGGCGATCTCGGCATCGTTCCCCCCAGCGACAGTGAAGGAGTCATGCAAGACGTACACTGGTATGTCGGGACGATCGGCGGAATGTTCCAAGGATACACCCTCGGCAATTTGATGAGCGCTCAATTCTACGAAACCGCAGTCAAAGCCTATCCCGAAATTCCTGTAGAAATCGAACGGGGAAACTTTGAGGTACTGCACGACTGGCTGAGACAAAATATCTATCAGTACGGTCGCAAATACACCGCTACCGAAATGGTCGATCGCGTGACAGGTTCTCCTTTAAGTATCGAACCATTTGTCCGTTACATCCGCCAAAAATACGGAGAATTTTACGTTATTTAACAGCAAGAGGACTCCCGTTACAGCACAGCTTAACGGGAGCATCTCAGTTTTGATTTTATAGTGCGAGCGTCCCCCCTGGCGATCTATCCAATACTCGCGAGCGGGGACGCTCGCACTGTAGGGAAATTGCTTTTTTGCAAAAGTGAGATGCTCCCCAACTTAACGAGAGATTAATTGCGATCGACTATTGACACTGCTCGACCTCAAGGTAAGGGGATTCTTAAGACATTTATGGCTTAATACCCCTATTGCTAAGGTTCCTTTCGCTGACTGCGTTTGCACTAAAAAGTGCACTGTCATATCTCCTCAAAAATGTTTTGGACCAAGACTTTCCCCAAGTCCAGAGATAGGTTTTTACATCTTGTTTGATGTGTTTATTCTACCATATTCATTTATGAAGATGGATTAGTTCTGTAACTTAACAATGGCAAAAAGCTGGTCACTCAAGAAAGGGTTTTAGAGCGATATCTTTGATAATTTAACTCTTACTTCCTTCCTGGTATAAGATTATGTAATTCTGCCCTCTGAGTTCGCGCAGGCATGAATCGAAAGCTGTTCGTTACAATACAAATTCTTCGCGCGAGAAGGAAGTAACTCTTAGATCGCAACGAGCGCAGCTAAGCAAAAAGCGAACTCAAGTTCAATACTTTAAACTGATATTAAAAAAAGTCACTCTTCCAGCAAAAGGGGCGATACTAACTTTTGTCGCTCTGTTTTTCAAATCTTGTTCGGTCGATCGACCTCAATTAAATGTCGGGGTTGGTTTACAGGCTTTCTCGTTTCTATTAAAGCTCCTGGTGAAGGAGCCCCTACAGGAATGATGGTTAATTAACCGGACACGATATCATACCAAATCCGAGGAAAGAGAACCCCCTTTATCATCCCGAATCCGTAGGGTGCGTTACCTCGGCTATTTCCCAGCAGCGATAATTGTTTGTGGCGACGCAATTTTGCGACATCATAAAAGCGGTAGTAAACTCGGATTTGGTATCGGTAGCGATCGCACATTTTATAAATTAGGGGCTTGTCATGTCTGAACTCTTTCAGGTTGTTCTTGAAAGTGACGAAAAAACCGACCTGCGACAATTTGCCAGCGAATTGCGCGCCTTGGGAAACAAGTATTTGTTGCGCAACGACATCGTTAGCGCTTTTGCTAACTACTGTACCAAATACGAAAAATCCGCACACTTTTCCCAATCTTCTCATTTGGGAAAACTGATTTATTACATCCAGGAAATCATCCTCGAAGAAGACAATTTTTGCGTCCTGCTGCGCCCGAAAATTGCCACAATGGAAATAGTGCGGCTGGGAGATGACATGACTGTCGAACCGATGACAGTACAAGAATTGCTCGATGTGCGCGATCGATTTGTCAACCACTTTCATCCCCAAGAAGGCGATATCCTCGAACTGGATTTCGGTCCGTTTTACGATTATTCTCCAGCAATCCGCGACCCCAAAAATATCGGTAAAGGAGTTGAATTCCTCAACCGATATTTGTCCAGCAAACTGTTTCAAGACCCCCGACAGTGGTTGGAAACTCTGTTTAATTTCTTGCGCCTCCACCACTACAACGGCGTGCAGTTACTGATTAACGATCGCATTAAATCCCAACAGCAACTTTCCGAACAAGTTAAAAAAGGCTTGACTTTTGTCAGCGAACTTTCTGAAGATGAACCCTACGAAAGATTTCGGTTCGTCCTGCAAATGATGGGTTTGGAAGCAGGTTGGGGAAATACCGCCGCCCGAGTGCAAGAAACTTTAGGAATCCTCGATGAATTAATCGATTCCCCCGACCACCAAACCCTAGAAGCTTTCATTTCTCGCATCCCGATGATTTTTAAAATCGTCCTGGTTTCTCCTCACGGTTGGTTCGGTCAAGAAGGAGTTTTGGGACGACCGGATACTGGCGGTCAAGTCGTTTACGTCCTCGATCAAGCCAGAAATTTAGAGAAACAAATGCAAGAAGATTTGCATCTTGCAGGACTTGAGAGTTTGGGAGTTCAACCTAAAGTAATTATTCTGACTCGGTTAATTCCCAATAGCGATGGCACGCGCTGCAACCAACGTTTGGAAAAAGTTCACGGTACGGAAAATGCTTGGATTTTGCGAGTGCCGTTCCGCGATTTCAATCCCAAACTGACTCAAAATTGGATTTCGCGGTTTGAGATTTGGCCTTATTTGGAAACTTACGCGATC
>JBOFTL010001217.1:0-4941 GCA_051652045.1 Microcoleus sp.
ATTCTGATGGAAATCAGATGAACCGGGATCTAAATGGTGCCCGTGGGATTTTCCTTCGGGCATCGGTTGATACGCCTTGGTTGAAGTCACACCTCAACTTATGTATTTGTTAGCATTCGTTAGCAAAAAAGTATCGGAATTGAACGAGCCGTAATTTTGTTGACATCTCCCCCGGTTGGAAACACGGGGGATTCTAAACTGATGTTGTTTGGCGAGGCTAGAAGCCGCACTTTGCAACTTTTACGATATGATTTATTTAAGCGATTAAACAAATCAATTCGTTGCGGGACTGTCAAAATCCCTCTACCCACCTCGACTAGGGTTGAGAAACAGGTTAAAACTCGCCGTGGATCGTTTCATCCCCTCCGACCAAAGGCAGGGGTTCTCACGCTCCCGTACTAATCAGATAGAGCTTTGCTAGTTCGTGCGGCGATAAATTTGTTAGCATGGGGAATCAATACAGTCCCTTGCTGCCTTGCCGCCAGCAAGATTTCAGCAAAATTACTCCGCAATCCCACATAATCCTTGTGCCAGAAACCTCCCAGAGCCGCCCAGAGCTGGATCTGAAGAATATATTTCCATTCGAGCTAGACGACTTTCAAAGAGAGGCAATCGCCGCCCTCGATGCAGGCAAATCCGTTGTCGTGTGCGCCCCCACAGGCTCCGGCAAAACCTTAATCGGCGAATACGCCATCCACCAAGCACTCTCGCGGGATCGTCGCGTCTTCTACACCACTCCCCTCAAAGCCCTCTCCAACCAAAAATTGCGCGACTTCCGCAAGCAATTTGGAGCCGACACGGTAGGTTTGCTGACGGGCGACATCTCCGTCAACCGGGACGCGCCGATTTTGGTGATGACTACCGAAATTTTCCGCAATATGCTCTACGGTACGCCGATCGGAGCCGTCGGTACATCCCTTGAGGGAGTCGAAACCGTAGTTCTCGACGAATGCCATTACATGAACGACCGCCAGCGCGGTACAGTCTGGGAAGAATCGATTATCTACTGTTCCGGAGACATTCAATTGCTGGCCCTCTCCGCAACAGTCGCCAACAGCGCCCAACTCACAGACTGGATTGACAAAGTACACGGCCCCACCGAGCTAGTTTACTCGGACTTCCGCCCCGTACCGCTGCAATTCCACTTCTGCAACCAAAAAGGATTATTTCCCCTCCTCGACGACAGCGGCAAAAAACCCAATCCGCGCCTCGTTCCCAAAAAAAAGCAGCAAAAAGTAGAAAGGGGCAGCATTCCCATTCCCAGTTTGAGCGATGTTTTATCTCGATTGAACGATCGAGATATGCTGCCGGCAATTTACTTTATCTTCAGCCGCCGGGGATGCGATCGAGCAGTCGAAGAAGTCAGTAATGTTTCCTTTGTCAGCCCCAGCGAAGCCGCCCAACTCAAACGCACCATTGACGACTTTTTACAGCGGAATCCCGAAGCAGAAAGATTCGGTCAAAAAGAAGCACTTTTAAAAGGCATCGCCGCCCATCACGCAGGCATCTTACCCGCCTGGAAAGGCTTAGTAGAAGAACTGTTCGGCCGCGGTTTAATCAAAGTCGTCTTTGCCACCGAAACCCTCGCCGCCGGGATTAATATGCCCGCCCGCACTACAGTGATTTCTACCCTGTCCAAGCGCACCGACAAGGGACACCGACTGCTCAACGCTTCGGAATTCCTGCAAATGGCCGGTCGAGCGGGTCGGAGGGGCATGGACGAGCTGGGGTACGTAGTCACCGTTCAAACGCGCTTTGAAGGCGCAAAGGAAGCCTCCTATTTGGCAACTGCCAAAGCCGACGCCCTCGCCAGTCAATTTACGCCCAGCTACGGCATGGTGCTGAATTTGCTGCAAACTCATACCCTCGAAGAAGCTAAAGAATTAGTAGAGCGGAGTTTCGGTCAGTATCTTTCTACTCTGTACTTGCAGCCGCAGCAAGCCGAAATCGACAAATTGCTAGCAGAATTGGCCGAGTTGGAGAGTCCGCTAGCTGCTGGTGGCAATCTCGCCACCCTGGAAAAACACCTCGCCAATTACGAAAAATTGCAGGGAAAACTCAAAGAAGAAAAACGCCTGCTCAAAACTTTATGGCAGCAAGCTGATGAAGCGCGGCTGAAGGATATGTCTGTAGCAGTAGCTTTTGCCATGCTGGGTACGGTACTGAGCCTCAAAGGAAAGCACGTTCCTACAGCCAAGCGCCCGCAAGCACCCCCCATCTCCGCCGTGCTGGTTGCTAAAATCGCAGGTTCCGGTCAAGCGCCGAATTTAGTGTGCTTGGGCAAAGACAACCGCTGGTACGTAGTCGCCATCGGCGATGTAGCTAGTTTGCACTCGCAATTGCCTCGATTGAGCGCAGCAGACAACTTGAGTCCGCCGGAAATGTCCCTGAGACTCGGCCAGTGCCGTTTGGGTACTGAAGAAACCGCAGCCTTAGCCGCCTCGATTCCGGAACTGCCGCCTCCGGAACCCAACCAGGAGACGATCGCCCAAGAACAGCGAGTGGCAGCCACAGAAGCTAAACTGGAAAATCATCCAGTTTTGGAATACGGCAATCCTGGCACCTTGCTCAAGCGCCAGCGCCGCCGCAAAGAACTGCACAACGAAATCCGCAAAAGCCAACAGGACTTGGAAAAACAGCGGGCGCGCTACTGGGAAGAATTTCTCAATTTAATTGACATTTTGCTCAGTTTCGGGTGCTTAGAAAAATTTATGTCCCCAGATTCAGGAGGTAGCAGTTCCTCCGACAGGTTAGTTCCCACAAACTTGGGTCAAGCTTGCGCGGCGATTCGCGGCGATAACGAACTTTGGTTGGGCTTGTCTTTGATGTCAGGGGAATTTGACGACCTCGATCCCCACCACCTGGCTGCTGCTTGCGCGGCCTTGGTAACGGAGGTTTCCAGGCCCGACAGTTGGACGCACTACTCGCTGTCGCCGGAAGTTTTAGAACCTTTGGATAATTTGCAAAAAGGTTTGCGGCGTCGGTTGTTTCAGGTGCAGTACCGCCACGGTGCGGCGATTCCGATTTGGCTGGAGAGGGAGTTAGTGACTTTGGTGGAACAGTGGGCTTTGGGCGTGCAGTGGCTGGAACTTGTGAGTCATACGAGTTTGGATGAAGGGGATGTCGTGCGGATTTTGCGCCGGACTTTGGATTTCTTATCTCAAATCCCTCACGTTCCTCATATTTCCGATGCTTTGCGCCGTAATGCCAATCGGGCGATGCAGTTAATCGACCGCTTCCCAGTTAATGAAGCGGCAGATTGACATCCTCCCCGCCCGATAGCGTGCGAGGATTTCCAAACCTCACGATTTGGGTTTGGAGCTTCTTCCCTTGATTAGTGGTGAGTCAATTTCCAGCATTCATCGCCCTTTAATCGGAATGTTTTTTTTGGCATCGTTTCCAGTGGAATTGGGCTACAGTATCTTCTGGATTATATTGCAAACATTTTTCAAAACATCGGGACGCTGCTTGCCATTCTTGTGTCGCGTACAAGACTAACCCTCGCTCAAACTCCGTTTTAGTAGCGACTTTTTTTCCTTGAATTTCCGGCGGATCTGCATCGAAGACCTCAAAGACGGATACCACTTGAGATTTGCCTTTAACTTGCACGAGATCGACCAAACGAATGCAATATTGATTGGCATCTTTTAACTGCGCAAATGTGCGATCGCTAATCAATAACGGCACACCATACAGCTTGGTTAAATTTTCCAGTCGTGAGGCTATATTGACAGTATCGCCGATTGTTGTCCCATCCATACGAAATTTTCCGCCGACAGTTCCAAGCATTAACATTCCTGTATTGATGCCGATGCCAATTTTAATAGGAGGGCGATCGCGTGCTTGTCGGGTTAGATTGTATTCGGCAAGTTTTTTGAGCATAGAAATTCCCGCCTTGACGGCACAATCCGCACGATCGACACTACCAAATAACGCCATAATCGCATCGCCAATATATTTGTCAATTAGCCCATTATTCTCAACGATCGCAGGTTCCATTATCGAAAAATAGCTATTGATAAATTTAAAAATATCTTCTAAAGGCATGGTTTCTGCGAGAGTTGTAAACGATCGAATATCAGAAAACATAACTGACATCTCTTTTTTCACAGAATCACCAAGTTCAATATCGATCAGGTTTTCTTTATTCAATAATTTCAGAAACTCATCCGGTACGAAGCGAGAACAAGCTGTATTTAAAGCAATTAAATTTTGGTTTATTTTAATTAATTCTATATTTTGTTTAGTTATATTTTTTGTTTGCATATAACTTTTTGTAGCCTCTGTTATCGTCAAAAATAAATCTTCAGCTTGCCAGGGCTTAGCTATATATCGATAGAGTTTTGCCGTATTAATGGCATTGGTTACTCCCTCGATACTCGCTTGCCCCGTCAGCATGATTGTAATTGTTGAAGGAGACTTATTGTGAATTTCTTTTAGGACTTCATCTCCTTTCATTATCGGCATCATGTAGTCGGCAATTACGACAGCAATTTCATGACCGTCTTCTAATAAATCATCGACTATTTGCAACGCTTCATACCCGTCATCCGCTGTTTCTATTTCATATCGATCTTCCAGGGTTTCTGATAGTTCTTTTCTGAGACTATCAAGAATTATTTGTTCATCATCAACACACAGAATGATGGGCTTTTTCATGTTCTGCTAAACTCTGGTTAATTTATAATTTTTCAATCCCCGACTTAATTGAATTAATTAGTTCTTGTTTTGTCCAAGGTTTGGGAATAAAATGATGAAGATCTGCTTCTTTTTGGGCTCGTTCGATCGCTGCCTCATCTGCTTGTCCGGTTAATAAAATTTTCACCGTTCCTGGAAATCTTCTCTGCACTTCAACGAGAAATTCATCGCCTTTCATTCCCGGCATTAACCAATCAGAAACAATAATTACGACTTGAGTTCCTTCTTCATGAAGTTCGTCTA
>JBOFTL010001218.1:0-4082 GCA_051652045.1 Microcoleus sp.
AGAAGAATAAATCGGCTTGTTGGGCGAGGGATCTTGCCAAGAAAATTCGCTGCTGCTGTCCCCCGGAAAGTTCGCCAATTTGCCTGTTTCGCAATTCCCACATTCCCACCCGCTGCAAAGCTGCTGCTACCAATTCTCGTGACTGGCGGGAAGGGCTGCGAAACCAACCAGTCTGAACTGTTCGCGCCATCATCACCGCATTCTCTACAGTAATCGGATAATCCCAGTCTATGTGCGATCGCTGCGGCACGTAAGCCACCCGCTGTAACTGTTCCTTCAACAAATTTCCGCCATATTTCACCCGCCCCCGACAAGCCGGGATCAATCCCAGCATCGCTTTCACCATCGTACTTTTCCCCGCGCCGTTGGGACCCAACAACCCCGTCAACTGTCCGGGTTTTAAGCTGAAATTAATGCTGTTGAGGGCCCAAATCCCCCGGTAGTTGACAGCTAAGTCTTGAACTTCTAACATATTTTAAGATTTTGAGAACGATTCTTGTTTGCAGAGTCTCTAGAATAGAATAACTCGAAAAACCAATAACGATTATCGTTCCAAAGGTAAAAATGTTAAAGAATTTGTCACAAAACACCCGCAGATTTTGCACTGCTGCTGCTTGCGCTATTGGTTTGGGACTTGTTGGCTGCAATTCTAGCCCGCAAACCAGCAACACCGCAACTACCCCAGCAGCTAGCCCTGCTGCAACTCAAACTCAAGCCAGCCCCGCGGCTAATGCTAATTTGCCTAAAGTAGTTGCGACGACAGCCGTGATTTGCGACATAGTTAAAGAAATAGCTCAAAGTACGATCGAGCCTATTTGTTTGATTAAGCCCGGAGAAGACCCCCACGCCTATCAAACCAAACCGGAAGACCGTAAAGCAATTGAAATGGCAAACTTGATTTTTTACGGCGGTTACGACCACGAACCTAGCATTATTAAACTCATCAAATCTACGACTAATTCAGCACCTAAAATCGCCGTTCATGAATTAGCAGTACCGCAACCTTTAATGGGAGAAGCCCACGAACATGGAGACGAACATGGGGGAGAAAAAAAAGCTGAAGAACATAACCACCAACACGCCGATGGCGAAAAAGTTCCCGATTCTCACGTTTGGCACAGCGCTCAAAACGGCGTTCGCATGGTGGAAACTATTCGGGATGAATTAAAAAAAATCGCTCCTAGCAATGCAGAAATTTATACCAGCAATGCTGCTAAGCTAACTGCGGATTTGCAAAAAATAGATGCTTGGATTAAGCAGCAAATTGCCACTATTCCGGCAGAAAAACGCAAGTTAGTAACTACTCACGATGCCTTGAGTTATTATGCCTATGCTTACGGCTTGGAGGTAGCGGGAGCCTTGAAAGGAGTCACGACTGAAGAACAGCCGACAGCAGGAAGAATCGCGGAATTAGTATCAGAAATCAAGGAAGTTGGAGTGCCGACAATTTTTGCTGAAACGACAATTAACCCCAAGTTAATGGAGACTGTAGCTAGGGAAGCTAATGTCAAAATTTCGGACAAGGAACTCTACAGCGACGGTTTGGGTACTCCGGGAAGCGGTGCCGATACTTATGAAGGGATGTTGAAAACCAATACTTGCGTCATTACTTCCGGTTTAGGGGGTAACTGCACTCCGTTTTTAGAAACAGCAACGCCAACTTCTAAATAATGTTTAATAGGTAATGGGTAATGGGTAATGGGTAATGGGTAATGGGTAATGGGTAATGGGTAATAGATAGTGGGATGACCTATCATGCTAAATCCGGGTTAGGTATCCCCTTTGTAAACTCTCGGTTTAGAGCCAAAGTCATTGCGATTGCTTCACTTCGTTCGCAATGACAATACAATGGGTAGTAGTAAGGTGCGTCGTTAGAGAATCTTGGTAGGAGCGAGCATCTTTCGTGGCGACGAACCCTACCTGTAATAGATAATAAGTCATGACCTATTGCCTATTACCCAACTTGCCTTCTATTGCGGCGAATTTCCTTCGTCTTGGCTGGGTGGTTTTTGCCCGATTCCCAAATTTTTCTTAGAAGATTTTAGGTCTTTCCACAGCATTTTAATGTCTTTGTATGCTTTTTCAGCACTAATTTTGCCGCCAGTTTCCAACGAACAAATATATGTAATTTTTTGAGCAAATTCTTGCAAATTTGCGTTAAATGCCAAGTTTTCAGGCGTAAACTCTCCGTAGTAGCGGCTGCGAGGGTGTAGAAAATCTTCCCGATCGTTCATGGCTTCCTTCCTAGTTCAAGTGTAACTTGGGTTGCTGCGGTTTTTATGCGCGATTTTTGCCGTGCATTATTTATTGTCGCTTCGCTAACTCGCTTCTATTGTATGGCGCAATTAGCTTTTGCGCTTTCTGAGTGCGTGTTTCTATCTTGGATGATGTTAACCTGCTTTTTGCTTAATTTTAATTTCTTTTTAACCTAAATGTCAAAAAAATAGGGATGCAGGCAGTGCATCCCCCTTTAGATAGATTAAATTGTGCTTCCTAAAACTTTCCCGAACATCAGCACTTATTTGCTGCATTCGCAGCCCGTATGGCCGCAGCCGCTGCCGTTAGGATGTCCGTCTGCACAGGCTGTGGAACAGTAGTATTGACCGCTTTTTTCAATGGCTGCGCTGAGATTGACAACACACAGGCACGACGCACAGGCACATTTCATCTGAGTGACGGTAGTCATTTTACATTCTCCTGCTAGGTTGACTTCTTTTATATTTATATATGAACACACATTCAGATAAACGTCAAGGAAACCGAAAAGATTTGTTACAAAACCGTTGCCGATCGCCCTAAAATGAAAATGATAACCAAAATAAAACTAGCTAGAATGTCACCGAAATCTGCTGTTAATGAAATCGCGATCGAGCCTGTAGAACAAAACGATACACCAACGTGCGATCGACCGCACGTAGCGGACAGTTTGCAAGTGCGCAAAATTCAAACACAAGTTCTCAACACTCCGAAAGCTCAACGGATGGCAGAATTTTTCAGTCTTTTGGGAGATGCAAACCGCTTGCGATTGCTGTCAGTATTAGCAAATCGAGAACTGTGCGTGTGCGATTTAGCAGCAGCATTAAATATGAGCGAATCAGCAGTTTCGCATCAGTTGCGAACATTGCGATCGATGAGGCTGGTAAGTTACCGAAAACAAGGACGGCAAGTTTTTTACAGTTTGCTAGACAGGCACGTTTTGGAATTGTATCAAGCCGTTGCCGAACATTTAGACGAAGTAGAATAATTAGAATAATTTTGATAATTACATAAAAAATAGCAAAGCGGGCATTGCCCGCTCTTAAAAGTAAGGAGCGATCGAATTTTAAGCTTCTACGATTTAAGCCCCGTTGATTTAAGCTTCGGTAACAGTATGTCCGGAAGCAACAATCGCTTGTTTAATCGATTCTTCCGAGGCTTGAGCTTCGACAGTAACAGTTTTTGCTGCTAAATCGACATTGATGCTAGCCTCTGGTTCAACAGTTTTAATGGCTTTGGAAATAGTGTCTCCGCAGCCGGAACAGACAATCGAAGGAACGTGAAGTTTGAGTGCCATAATTAAGCAAGATTTTGTAGATGACTTTATGGATTCTTTAATTATAATCAGAAAAAAGCATCCTGGCAAAGTCGCGCGCTTTCCGAGACTTTGCCAGGGGTTTAAATCTTCTACTTCGTCGCGAAACTGGCAGGGGTTTAAACCAATTCCTCGTACAGGGGTTTAAAGCAATTCCTTGTAGCGAAAGTCCGGCAGGGGTTTAAACCCCTGCCTCATAGCGAAAGTCGGTTAAAACCGACTGTCGATTTTAGATTTGAGATTTGAGATTTTAGATTGAGAAAGATTGATTTTAAATTGGATATTTTAAATTTAAAATTGGCGACACAGTGGTTTATTTAATTTGCTTTTTAGTCCTCTTTAAGAGCATCCCACGGGCGCGCGGCACCCGTTATGAATCACAGAAACCCTTTCTCCCCCTCCCCCCCTCTCCCTCTCGGTTTTCTGAGGAGGACTTGCGCTATGAGATAGGGGTTTTCAACCCCGGTCGGACTGTGGGACTGTCGGACTGTTGGAATTTCAGACTAGGTGA
>JBOFTL010001219.1:0-11484 GCA_051652045.1 Microcoleus sp.
ACTACGAACTTTTGCGGCGCCCAAGCGCAACTACGAACTTTCGCGGCGCTAAAGCGCAACTACGAACTTTTGCGGCGCCCAAGCGCAACTACGAACTTTCGCGGCGCTAAAGCGCAACTACGAACTTTTGCGGCGCTAAAGCGCAACTACGAACTTTCGCGGCGCTAAAGCGCAACTACGAACTTTTGCGGCGCCCAAGCGCAACTACGAACCTCAAAAGAAACTCGGGCTAACATAAAAATCGCTTTAAGGTTGAAAATCGGGGGGTAAAAGTAAATTATCAACACGTACAATTACCCCATTGCTAGCTTGAATTGACGGTTGAACTGCTTTAACATTACCATTAATTATAACCCCCTCCGGCGTAACGCTAATTTTGACATTGCTGCCTTCAACCGTTTTAATTTCCCCTTTATTCACATCTTCAGGAGTGACAGCGCTGGCAATTATATGATATTTCAACACCCTGATTAGTTTCTCCTTATTTTCTGGCAGCAGTAACTTGCCGTAAACAGCCGCATTTTTCTGAAAAGCTTGATTTGTGGGAGCAAAAATAGTTAAAGAACCTTCTTGTTTCAACAAATCAGTCAAACCTGCAACGGCCAAAGCTGAAGCAAAAGTTTTAAATTCGCTTTTTCCCTGAAGATTCTCTGCAATGCTGCTACCCCTATCCGGGGAATCAAGCCCCGAAGATGGCTGAAAAGTGTTCTGGTATGTGGCGTTAGATTGCGCTAAAACAGGAAAAAGCGACGCACTGATGAGACAGAAAGTTCCTACCAACACCACCGCTCGATCGCGCCATCTTTTAGAATTGTAAAATTCGATCATAATTATTCATGAATTTATCGAAAATCAACTACAGTAATTATAGTCTCAATTATCGATGAACTGCTGGTGGCGATCGAAATCCCAACATTTTATACCCGCATCCTGTTATTAATGACTGCAACGCTGCTGTGGGCGCTGCCATCGCCAGCACTCTTTTTCTCTTTTCAAATATCTCTGGCACAAACGCCCGCTGTTTCCGAAACAAACCAGCGCGACACCAAAAAGTCGGAAGCAGAAAAGCTTTATCAAGCAGCTACCGAACAATTAAATAAAGGTCAATTACGCGCAGCATTGAAAACATTCGAGCAGGTTTTGGCTACTCTCAGGCAAATTCGCGATTTGCAGGGCGAAGCAGCAACACTTAACCAAATTGGCTTGGTTTACAACAATTTAGGTGAAGCTCAAAAAGCACTGAATTACTATCAGCAATCTTTGACAATTTTTCAGCAGCACCAGGCGCGCAAAGAGCAAGGCACGATCCTGACAAATATTGCCATAGTTTACCGCAATCTCGGTAAGTATCAAAAAGCTTTGGAATTTTACCAGCAAGCTTTGAGGCTGCGTCGCGAAGTGCAAGATGCGCGAGGCGAAGCGACAACTCTCAATAACATGGCCGCTGTTTACGACAATCTCGGCCAGTATGCAAAATCTCTAGAATTATACACTAAAGCTTTGGCAATTTTCAATCAAGAAAATGACGCAAGAGGCCAAGGTACAACGCTCACTAATATAGGATTAAATTACGGCTATCAAGGTGACGATCTCACAGCTTTATCCTACTACAAACAAGCGCTAACCTTTTTAGAAGCAGCGGGCGATCGCATGGGGGTAGGTCGAACTTTAACTAATATCGGTTTTGCTTACAGCAATTTAGCGGAATATCAAAAAGCTTTAGTATCCCTAGAACAAGCTTTAGCAATTCGGCGGGAAATAGGCGATCGCCCTGGAGAAGCTGTCACCCTCGATCGCATCGGAACAGTTCACCGCCAGCAAAATTCATATCGAAAAGCGCTGCAATTTTACGATCGAGCTTTAACCGTTTTTAGGGAAGTAAATAATACTCCGGGCGCAGGCTATACTCTCAGCAATATCGGCGCAACTTTGTTAAAAAGTAACAGATTTGAAGAAGCAACAAAGCAATTAATTTCGGCGGTAGAAGTTTGGGAATCGCTGCGGCCGGGATTGACTGATGAAAATAAAGTATCGCTATTTGAAAGGCAAGCTGAAACCTACGATTTGTTGCAGCAAGCTTTCATCGCTCAAAACAAAAGTGAAGCTGCTTTAGAAATTGCCGAAAGAGGCAGATCGCGGGCATTTGTCGAGTTATTGGCTTCTCGTTTGGAAGCGGCTAATTTGGAAAGATTGCCTTCGGTGAAACCGCCAAATTTAGCAGAAATTAAGCGCATCGCTGCCGAGCAAAAAGCGACATTAATTGAATATTCAATTGTAGGTGAAAAAATTTATGTTTGGGCGATCGCCCCGACTGGCGAGATTGCCTTCCGCCAAATTGATACCAGCAATTTAGATAGTTCCCTACCAGAGTTGGCGAGAAATACGCTAGTAACAGCGGCTACTAGCAGAAATCGGGGTGCTGCACCGGACGATATCGGCACACCAAGTGCAAATAACCCAACAGGAGTTTCGACTCGAAAAACCTACATCCGCTTGCATAAAACCTATAAATTATTGATAGAACCGATCGCCGATCTTTTGCCAAAAAAATCGGGCGATCGGGTAATTTTTATTCCCCAAGGCGTGCTGTTTTTAATTCCATTTGCAGCCTTACAAGATGCAGCAGGAAGTTATATAATAGAAAAATATACTGTCTCGATCGCACCTTCAATTCAAGTATTAGATTTAACTCGCCAGCACCAGCAGCAACTGCGATCGCGCCCGCGATCGCAAGTATTAGTCGTCGGAAATCCGGCAATGCCCAGCATTCGATTGCTTCAGGATGAGACGCCGACACCTTTAAGTCCTTTACCAGGTGCGGAAAAAGAAGCGATCGCGATTGCGAGCATACTCGGAACGCGAGCGATTGTCGGTAAGGATGCTACAGAAAGGACGATCGTGCAACAAATGCCGCAAGCGAAAATAATTCATTTAGCGACTCACGGATTGCTTAACGAACTTCCCGATCGCGATTTCGGAGTACCGGGTGCGATCGCGCTTGCACCCGATCGCACCCCAACTGGGGCAGGTACGGTGGCACCGCCCCTACATCAAGGGGATGCAGCAGGTGACGGCTTGCTGACTTCTGAGGAGATTTTAAACCTAAAATTGAATGCGGAATTGGTGGTTTTGAGCGCTTGCAATACGGGTAGGGGAAAGATTTCGGGGGATGGAGTATTGGGATTGTCGCGATCGTTTATTGCTGCGGGAGTTTCGAGTATTGTGGTGTCGCTGTGGTTTGTGCCCGACGCGCCGACAGCAGATTTGATGACAGAATTTTACCGTCAATTGCAGCAGCATCCCGACAAAGCGGCGGCGTTGCGGCAAGCGATGTTAGTGACGATGCGACGGCACCCGCAACCGAGTAATTGGGCGGCTTTTACATTAATTGGGGAAGCGGATTGATGGAGTGATGAATGCGGGTTTAAGTGCGAGTTCATTAACATTAAGATTTTTGTTTATTCGGTCTTTCCCGTGCTTTAATATTGCTTCCTCCACCACCATCACGAGTTGGTGATGTTGGTGGCATTGAGGGATGTGTAAAATTATCTATTCTCCGATTATCCTCATTTATTCTACCCATCACTTGGAATGGAGTTGGCAGTACCAAACGACATTTATACTCATTAACTGTCTTATCACCTTCCTTGGGTTGACAGAGGAAGTCTTTTTCAATATCTCTTTCGATTTCCATGTAACGTGTTGTTGTTAGAGGTGGAAAATCCCATGTCAACATAGCGAGTAACATCTTGATACGCGGCACATCTTTTAACTTTAGAGTTTCGCGGTTCTCTGAAATCGAAGAGTCTTGGGGGCAATCTTCGATGCTTATATTGTTGACGATGTAGCGTTCAAACTCTTCTAAGAAACATTTTTGTTCGTCTAACGTAGCATGAAGATCGCTTGTCACCCACTCTTCTCCATCAAATAGCTGAGTATATCGCTGCTTGGGTTCCTTTTTATAGCGTTCGTTTAGAAAAAGTGTGTATTTTATTGCCACAGCACCCATTCCTAAAGGCTTGCCCATACCAAGAGAAAGACGATATTTTTCTTTTCCATCAAGTTCGATCGCCTTAAGTTTTTCACTATCGTCTCCTGCCAAAGTCAATATCCACAGCAATGCACCCAATTCTACATCGCTCAAATTTTCAAAGTTAATCTTGAACTCGAAAGAGACTCCAGCTTTAATTGGCTTGATTTCGGTGTATTGCGATCGCTTCTGTTCAATCTCTACTGCCGTAGCATCTGCTTTAAGTCTCTCTTGACTAACATTGCCTTTATACCAATACAGTTTATGCCCTCTAATTACTGTTTCTGTAATTGGCTTGCCATAGTGTTTGAGTTCGCTTTTTACAGCTTGGGTATTTTCCGGTTGCACTAAGTAATGCTGAAATGTCGTTGGTTTAGGACTTGCCAGAATTTGTGGTGTAATTGTGTCATCAGTCAGCCAGATATCATCTTTGTTAGCTTTATATTGAGCATTCTTTTCAGGTTTATAATGGGCATCGCTGACAAAGATACGTCCAGCACGAGATTGTTCTCGCTGTGCTTTAGTGTTGTCAGTAGTATCGCGTTCTGTTTTGTCTTTTTTCCGCCTGACAAAGCCAAAAATTGCATCAGCCAAATCAATCAGATCGGATTCACCGACTTCTTTAGGAATAAAATTAACCGCTGAAGCAGCTTTACCATCATTGTTGGGAAAATATGCAATACGAAAGTTAGGACTCTGACCAAATAAGGTTACAATTGGCTGTCCATTTTGTGATTCACAGTAAAAAACGGGTAGACCTTCTTGCAGCACTCCCATTTTTTCAGCAAATCGATTTTTAGGATTCTTTTGAAATGGCTTTTCCTTACCCTTTTGAAAATTAGTAAGTGCGTCCCGATAATTTCGGATTGCATCAGGGCTAATCTCAAGTTTCGCAGCAGAGCGATCGGCTTCTCCAAGGATATAATGATACTTACGCCCTTCTTTTTTATGTAGTAGTTTTTCTCGTTCTCGTTCAGTAGTTTTTTCCAATAAATTTTCTAGCATATTACCGCTAGTAACAAGACATCCCTTATGAGCAGAATATTCGTTCAAATTTTCACTGGCATTTATAGATATTTCTGTTACCTCAAAACTAATCTGAATGTACTGGGGAATATAGTTAGCTTTTTTCATGATAATTAAGGAAGGAAGCTCGTTCTTAATATCCTCTTCCTTAACTTTTCTAAACAATTGCCCTTCAATTTCTTGAGCAGGTCGTATAAACCATTTATTTTGTTTTTTGTCAAATTCTAAGTAACCAGCTTTAACATTTTTTGCCATATTACCAATATGGTCTTTATATTTATCCCTAAGAGGATCGTCATTTTCAGCCGCAACAGCACGGAAGAAGAATTTTTGTTGGTCTGAAACTTGCTCAATCTTGCCAAAACTGATAATTTCTACCAAAGTCCGCAACATTCCACGCAAACTGCTACCTGGAAGGATAGGATTTAGGCTTGCAGGATGCTGGAAAAATTCAGCTTTCTTTTTACGCTGTTCTGGTGTCAATTCTTCATTCGGTGTATCGCCAAAAGTTGCGAAGTCAACAGGTGTTAGACCGCAACGAATGTAGAGAGGTGATTCTGTTTTGAGCGTACAGATGATTTTACCCGTGTGGCGATCGCTATAATAACGATCGTTATCTCGCAGTTTACCATTACACTCAACTTGCGCTGGGACAACTTTATGGGGAAGTTCGACAAAGTTGTATGGAGCGATCGCTTGACGCTCTTTAGGTACTTGCTTTAAATGTCTGGGATTCATTAGATTTTCTCCTTTTTTAAAGATACTAGACGACTCAGAAAAATTCTCGCTACTCCATCCCGATCGTAGCAAAAATAGTGGTTTACTTCTAGTTTAACAGGACGATAAAGTTCATTTTTATCTTTGCTAAAGTAACCTTGTTCTACAGCTATGGGAACAGCGTGTTTGAGTCCCTGAGAACCGTCTGACAGCAAGGTAAAGTTACCATGATTTTTTGCCTGCGTACCCCAGAGAATTTGCGGTTCAGGAATTAAACCTATTTTTTGTTGACCAATTAACTCTAAAACTTTGCTTTGCAATATTAGACGCGATCGCCACTCTCCATTACTATTCCATAATAACACTTCACCTGCTTCTCCAAACAACCGACATTGCTGTAATGTTTTCAATCGCAATTCAGGAAAATTACATTCAGAAAATACCTCTCTAGCGCTTGTTAACGTCTCACTATCAATATCAAAATATCCCCAGATAACTCCATCTTCAGCATGAGCTAACAGATAAGGTAACTGATAAACTTGCGCCTGCTGCTTTAGCCAATCCTTAAGCGACTGTTCGCTAAAATCTTCAACTGATATCTGACACAATTCCTGATTCATGCTGTTTCCTCCACGAAAATTCTAACAAAATTTTCTAGTTTTTGTTTATCCTCTCCAGCAAATTCGAGCTTTCCATTATTTTGAGAGATTACCCATTTTTGCTCTAAATTTTCTGCTGGATGTTGCCAACTTAGAGTTGCTTCCACTCCCTGTAACCGTCCTCGTCCAATGCTACTCGTACCACCGACAGGTAAGTCACCTGTCCACAAATCTTTGAGTAGCAATAGCAGCAAACCAATTTCAGATTCTTTTGGTTTACTAAGTTTTAGCTTAAGTTCAATATGTTTATATTTTTGAGAAGGTTTAGACTTTTGTTTCTCTTTTTTACTTTTATTCTGTTCCTCGGCTATTTCAATACCAAAAATAGGCTGTTCGCTAAACAATGCTCCGTGATAAGCACCGGCTGTGAAACGATCGATCGCAATCCGGCTTTGCACTAGATCGTCTGTACTTTCGATCGCAGTTTCATCGATAACTAAGCGACTTGCTTTAGCTTCCTTAGTATTTTCATCAACTTTGCCAAATAATTCATAAACAATCTTTAAGTCTTTGCCTAGTGTATTGACGATTCTCTCTGCTCGATGCCATAACACACCTGCTAGACTTGTTCCAGAAACAATCGGCTCAGGTTTTCCGTTTCTTTGCGATCGCAAATGTACGACATCAGGCACAGATAGTTTTGAGTTTTTATCAGTTGCCGATCTTTTTGTTAAATCTTGACCAGAACGAATCAATAATGAACTTGCCAGTTTAAATTTAGCATGAATAAAGAGGCGATCGCGCTGATCTGGGCGATCGATTTTTAGCTGTTTGAGTTTTTTATTACTCAATAAACGATCGCTTGGCGATCTTTTATATGGCTGACTCCAAGAGCGATCAAAAGTTAACCAAGAAAGGCGATCGCTATGTTTGGTTAAATCGAATTCCCAGACTTGCCATTCATCCACATGACAGCGACCAAAACCTCGCTGTTTTTTCATGCCAATACCGATCTCACCAGACCTTAATCCCTCTAATGCGATCGCAAGTGCTTCTTTTAGCTGATTTTCATTTTTATCTCTTTCAATCAACAACTCAAAACTCAGAGGAAATTGAGTTCCTGCTGTCAAAAATTCCAAGTCGTACTTGGCTCCATCATCTGCGGTACCAGTTTTTCCATTAATTTTCACTCCATCCCGTAACTCAACTTGAGGAATAGTGGTGCTAATAGCATCATCAATAATCAAAGGACTTTGAGTATCTTGTTCCCTAAGTTTAATTTTCTCTTGTTCGCTTTTATTTTTCTCATCTTTATAAGCAAACAAATCGCCAAAAAGTTTGGGGGCTAGATCCTGGCGAGTGGCACTTTTACCGTAATTCTTTTCATACTCATGCAAATAGTTTCGCAACGCACCTGCAATTGATGACCCAGTTAATAAAGCATGAGGACTGATACTATCGCGTAACAGCATCATGTCTATTACTCCTTCCGCATCGCCATTACTGAGACAGGTAGGTGTGTCCAGTACCAAAACACCGCGCACAATGATGCGCTTGATAATCTGTCTTCCATCACGCTTTCTACTCATTTTTATTCTCCTTAATAGCTTTTTTTGCCAGAGCCATAATCAGCCGTAGCGTGTACTCAAGTTTCAGTTGTTCAACTAAATTTGATGGGACTGGCTCGCCAGCAATCTTGATTTCTAAATGATTTGAATCTAGCCAAGAGTCTTGTCCATTTAACCATTCACAAATTTGACTTTTGAATGATTTATTGTTAATTCTTGTATCTTCAAATTGACTATTGGCATTCTTGGGCAAATTTTCTAAAAGCTCGATAACTGGATTTTTCCTTTCTTCAGTGAGAGCCTGTCTAGCTACGATTATGAATCTGGAAAGCTGGCTATTACTCAGTTTGTTCGGCTTAAGTTTGACGCTATCACTATCCACTTTTTCTAAAAGCCACCTATCTAGCTTTTGTTCTAACAGTCTTTTTGCCATCTTTGCAGCTATTTGACTGTCTTCAGTGTTTGGTTCTAAATTCGGTTGATGAGTTGAAGCATTTTTTGAGTCTGACAGTTTTGCTTTAAATTCTGGATGCTCCTCCAGCCAGTTGACTGCTATCCTTCCAAAACCATCAACCCGTCTCTCTCCAATTCCTTGATTTTCTAAAGCACGAATTCGGCATATATTGAGTTCTCCCTCATAGTTGAATACAAAAACACTTCCGGCTGCTAAGGCTGGAACTTGTGGTAATGGTAATCCCCATTTACGGTTAAATCCCCCAACAACAAGACTGGTAGTAAAACTAGATTGTGGATTTAGTTTTACCTCTAATAATTGTTCTAGTAACTGAGTAAGTGGATCGACTTTTCGTTCTCCATCATCTGCGATTAATTCCATTGGAGACATTGCTATATATTGACCGCAGCGATCGCGTAAAATCAGGTCACTGAGAAGAGTGATGCGAAGAAGTTCTCGATCTTCCCGATATTCAGTGTCGGTTTCTACTTCATGCCAGATATCATGTTCTTCTACATGACTAATTTGGGTATGTCCATATCCTGCACTTTGAGAGCCACCTAGCCATATATCTTTTGATTCCAGCAATGGCTTTATTTTTGCTACATCATCAGCATTGTCACAAAGAATAACTCCCTGGAAAGTTTGTCCTGCATCTAAGGCATCATAACGAAATACAGCACCGCTACCATCTATCCCTCTGCCTTTTTTGCGATCGCGCATATTATGAATGTTAATTCGTCGCTCCTCTGTGTAAAGAACTACGTCTTTATCATCTACAGTACAGAAACTTTCATTCAAGGATTTATAAGAAATATCTTGACTTGGTTGTTCCCAACTGAAATCATATATAGTTAGGTCTTTTGAATCAATAGCTTCATCTCCCTTTTTCTTTAACCAAGAGCGGGGTACAGGAAGAGTGCGTTTACCTTTGTGGTTATTACTTGTGTCATTACTATATAAATAAGCATTTAAGTAACGGATGCTGCCATCAAAAAATAGCCGTTTTACGTCGGGAAAGTTCTTGCTATCTAAAATATCATCAGTTTCTCGTAGTCCATGACGCTTGGGATCGTTTAGATAACGACTAATCAACACTCCTCGAATCATGCTACCGGGAATGTAGGAAAAAGATACATCACTGTTTGGATCGCCTTGCAGCGATGTTGCTAAAATTGGTTGCTTGGTGTGCATGAGAAAAGTAATTACTTTCATACCTTTGTCTCTTTTTCAAAATAATGGAAATACTCTTTAGTAACTTCTTTGCCATTTGAGTCATGCAGCGTACACCGAACGTGACCTCGCCCGCGATTTCTTACGCTACCAACTCGTCGCAATGCTAATGTACTTACTGCTAGAAGTGCTAGCATATCTACTGTTGGTTGCTCTTCAAATAACAGTTTTGCAGTAAAACATAAATCTCGCACGATCGCTCTACTGGAACGTAAACTATGTTCCACAGGTGCGCCATCCTCCGGGTTAATAGATGTCTGGCGGCGAATGGTTGTAAGGGAAGAAAGAACATCTGATTCGGTCAGCTTTTTCACATAGTTGTGATGTGTTTTTTCCCTATACTTTTCCTGGTCAAGTTGAAGCCCTACTTCCCTTCGCAAATCTGAGGGTAAACAAGCATCACCAACGTGCATTTTGGATATAGTGCTAATGGTGCTACCATGTATACCAAATAAATGCTCAGCTCCCTTTATCCAACGGGAAGGTGGAGGATGGGAAAGGACATCAATCAAGTTATCGCACTCCTCACTTAACAACCCTTTAATAGTCCGTCCACGCAAATATGGAAATCCGTTAGAATCGTGTTCTACTTCCTGGTCAATTAAACCTGCAACTCCATCACCACGCCCAAAGGTTGTATCGCTAAGGAGTAACATTTTTAAGTAATAATTATCCATTGACCTTCTCCTTTAATGACATATAAAATTCCAGTGCTTCAATGGCATCAAAATAGCCACAAATTCTCTGATTTGTTCTGGGATCGTCAATCCAGCCACATTGATAGAAGTCATCATTGCTTGTTTTTACTTTTGGAAACGGAGGTAAATAGTTCTTATCCAAACCGTAAACCTGCAAAAATTGCTTAGTTTTTTCTGTGCCTTGGCGTAATTGCTCTCGCAATGCTATTACTTTATTTCGGCTACCAGCCCAATCTGTATCCGTGTTAAACTTATGCACTACTTCAGAAAAATCATCCCAATTGCGCCACTCTCGATCGGACTGTAAATACATAGGTCGCATGGTAAGATTGCCTTCCGCTACTTGATATTCGCGCTTGCGGATGTCGCCGATCGAGCCTAACAAGCCACTAGCAGCAATATGCCAATCCATTGCCGAGAAATCTGATCTTCTCAATCGTTCTTTCTCGTCACGCATAAATTTTTTAGCATTGCTGCACAGTGCTTCACTTAATTGATAAGCCCTAGCAAATGGATAATGAGTTTTGACAATTACTATTCCTGCACAAGCAGTTAAGTCTTTTCCATCGGGAATATTTTCCTTTTCAGATTCAAATTCCTTAAGGTAGAGTGCAGCTAAAGTTAATCCCAAGCGTCCATCACACACAAAAGTGACATCATCACCGCCGTAAACTATGGGGCGAAAAGGTAAATATTTTTTCCCATCTCTTTTTGTAATTGCAAACTGCTCTTGTAATTTTCCCTCTGCTAATTGGATAACTCTAGCAGTAACCTTTCGGAGAGCATTTATTCCTGCTTTATCGATCGCGCCAGAAAGTTCGCGCATGGCAGTTATGTACTCACGATCGCGTTTGTTTTTACCATATTCTTTGAAGCGATCGCCCATCCCATTCCCATCTGCGTGAACGATCGCCATGTAACTACTTCTTCCCTCGGTGCGACCTAAATCATCAACATCATAGGGAACTGTATAATCACCAATTTCTAAATCTTCAAAAATAGTTTTGATGAGCTTTTTATTGGCTGGAGCATCATTTTTAGAGTCAACAGCACGCAGTTTTTCCACGATTTCTCTAGAAACAGGATAACTGGTAAGAACGCTATAGCGATCGCTCGTGTCTACTGCTACTAATCCGGTAGAAAGACAGCTAGCAGTCAC
>JBOFTL010001220.1:0-12883 GCA_051652045.1 Microcoleus sp.
CCTTCATTAGGCAACAGGCAACAGGCAACAGGCAACAGGGAAGAGATTCCTTCATTAGGCAACAGGCAACAGGCAACAGGCAACAGGGAAGAGATTCCTTCATTAGGCAACAGGCAACAGGCAACAGGCAACAGGGAAGAGATTCCTTTAGTTTTAGAGAATATAGTAATGAAACTGATGGCGAAGAATGCCGAAGATCGCTATCAGAGTGCTTTGGGTCTGAAATATGACTTAGAGATTTGCCTGCACCAACTGAAAGAAACAGGCAAGATTGAAGTTTTTGAAATCGGTCAAATGGATTTGTGCGATCGCTTCTTAATCCCAGAAAAACTTTACGGACGAGAAACGGAAGTTCAAACATTACTCGATGCGTTCGATCGGGTAGCTGGCAATCCCCAATCTCCAATCCCCAATCCAAAATCTAAAATCCAAAATCCAAAATCCGAATTGATGCTAGTAGCAGGATTTTCAGGGATTGGAAAAACTGCCGTCGTCAATGAAGTTCACAAGCCGATCGTGCGACAGCAAGGCTACTTTATTAAAGGTAAATTTGACCAATTCAATCGCAATATTCCTTTCTCTGCTTTTGTGATCGCATTTCGAGATTTCATGGGGCAATTGCTCGGTGAAAGCGATGCTCAATTAGCAACTTGGAAAACCAAAATTCTCCAAGCATTAGGAGAGAATGCAGCAGTTATTATTGAAGTCATTCCCGAACTAGAGCGAATTATCGGACAACAGCCACCCGTTCCAGAACTGTCTGGGAATGCAGCACAAAATCGCTTTAATTTACTGTTTCAGAAATTCATTGAAGTATTCACAACTAAAGAACATCCGTTAGTATTGTTTTTGGATGACTTGCAGTGGGCAGATTTAGCATCACTGCAATTGATGAAACTGTTGATGAATGACAACGGTTATCTGTTATTGCTGGGCGCTTATCGAGATAATGAAGTGTCGGCTACCCATCCGTTTATCCTGACGGTAAATGAGTTGCAGAAGGCGCAGAATATCGTTAATACGATCGTCCTAAAACCCTTGGCGTTTGAGGATACCAATCATCTGGTTGCTGATACCTTAAATTGTTCGACGGAACTGGCGCAACCATTGACTGAATTAATCGATCGCAAAACCAAAGGCAATCCATTTTTTACAACTCAATTTCTCAAAGCGTTGCATGATGATGGATGTATTCACTTCGTTGGCGGCAGCCACTCCCAAGGGGAGTATCGCAATCTTCGCTATTGGGAATGCAACATTACTCAAGTGAAGGCCTTATCGCTTACCGATGATGTTGTAGAATTTATGGCGTTGCAATTGCAGAAGTTGCCCGATGAAACTCAGCAGGTTTTGAAATTGGCTGCTTGTATTGGGAATCAATTCGATTTGAATACGCTGGCGATCGTCTCCGAACAATCTCTAACTGATGCAGCAACAGCACTCTGGAAAGCGTTACAGGAAGGTTTAATTTTACCAACAGACCAGGTTTATAAGTTCTTCCAGGACAAACAATCTGAGACGACTGCAAACGCAGCAAATCCAAACTATCGATTTTTGCACGATCGCGTCCAGCAAGCAGCCTACTCTTTAATTGACGCGGATCGCAGGCAGGTAACTCACTATCACATCGGTCAACTTCTGCTCGAAAATCTGCCTCAAACAGAGCAGAAAGAGCGATTGTTTGACATCGTAAACCAGATGAATATGGGTCGTCATTTGCTCGATCGAAACACTCTTTCTGAACAAGAGAGCAAAACCGCACGCCTTAAACTAGCAAAACTTAACTTAGCTGCCGGACAAAAAGCTCGCCTCTCGATCGCCTATGAAGCCGCGATCGCCTACTGCAATATTGGTATTTCTCTATTAGATCGCGAAGCATGGAATACCGAAGATCGACTGATGCTGCAACTGCATCGCAATCTAGCAGAATCACAATTGAGCCAAGGCAGTTATCTAGCCCTAGAAACAACAACTGCTAATATTCTTAACTACATCACTGTAGCGAGCGATCGAGCAGATATCCAAGTCATCCGCATCATTCAAAACACACTTCAGGGTAAATATATCGAAGCAATTGGGATTGGGCTTGACGCATTAGCTGAACTGGGAATCGAAATCGATCGCACTCAATTAGCAGAAATAAATCAGAGAGAATTTGATGCGATCGAACAAGAATTAGAACATCGATCGATTGCCGACTTAATCGATCTACCACTGGCGATCGACCCATCCATCCAAGCAACGATTAAACTACTCACAGCAATCAATCCAACTACATATATCGTAGGGGATATCGAAACCTTCACCTTCGTCGTGTTGAAAGCAACTCGTTTATCGATCGAATGTGGCAATATTGCTGAATCCATTCTCGCCTATGCAAACTACGGTTTACTTTTAGGCTCGATGCACCAAAAATATCAACTTGGATACGAATTTACCGATTTTGCAGTGCAATTAAGCTATAAGTTAAACAGTCGCTCTCAACAATCCAAAGCCTGTTTATTATCAGGTGGATGGACTCAAGTCTGGGCGAAGCATATTCGTGGAGCGGCAGACATCAATTACGAAGGATTCTTAGCAGCGATGGATTCTGGTGAAATTCAATTTGCTGGATATAATTTATTCGTCAATATCTTCAATCGCATCTTTCAGGGACAAAAGCTAGAATCCATTGCTTTAGATCTAGAGAAATATTGGGAGTTCGCCACAAAATATCAAGATGAGACAATGATTGTGGCGATCGCCGGAGCTAACCTATATGTCCGGGAATTGCGATCGTCTCCAGATCTCGTTACCTCACAACAATTCTTGTCTGAAGCGAAGCTCATCGATCGCGCTCAAAGCTCACAATCCTTCATGTCTCTGTGCCTCTATTACATCCTCAAAATGCAGATGGCTTGCTTAAATGCAAACTTTGAGGAAGGAGTTTACTACATTACAGAAGCCAGCAAACTTATTAATGCTATCCTCGGTTTCACGACTTACAGCAGTTACTTTTATTACGCCTCTTTAATTTTGTTGAATCGATACTTGGAACTCTCTGCGATCGAGCAATGTGAAACTTTGAAACAGGTAGAATCCAACCAGCAACGACTTCGAGGATGGGCTGATAGCTGCTCAGAAAATTTCCTGCATAAATACTTTCTAGTTGAAGCAGAACTGCAACGGGTTCTAGATAACAAAGTTGCAGCGATCGAACTCTACGATTTTGCCATTACCGAAGCCAGAGAAAATGACTACATCCAAGAAGAAGCATTAGCCAACGAACTCGCAGCTAAATTCTACCTTAATTGGGGTCAAGAAAAAGTCGCCGCAGGCTATATGCAATCGGCCTACTATGGCTATACTCGTTGGGGTGCAACAGCCAAAGTCAACGATTTAGAACAGTGTTACCCTAACCTACAGGACTCCATTCTGAAAAAAGCACAAAACTTCAATCTACTCGAAACCTTAGCCACGTTAAGCGAAGCTATCCCGAAGGGAATCGCCACTCCCCATTTCTCCATCGATACTTTGACCCAAACGGGGCGTTCATCCAGCAGTAGCAGTGTCAATGACGCACTCGATTTTGCAGCCATTCTTAAAGCCTCTCAGAGTCTTTCTAGCACCATTCAACTGGACGATTTATTGCACCAACTCACTGGGATTATTCTGCAAAACTCTGGAGCCGATCGCTGTGCTTTAATCTTACCAAATGCCAAAGAAGAGTGGGAAGTACGGGCGATCGCAACACGCGAAAAGACTCAACTTTGTCACGACCCTTTGCAAGACAATCCCGACTTACCCACCAAGCTAATTTACTACGTCAAAAATACCAAAGAAGTCGCGATCTTTGATAATTGCGACACAAATCTGTCGGTCATCGATAAATATTTAATCCAAAGCCGTCCTCAGAGCATTTTGTGCCTGCCGATTCTGAATCAAGGCAATTCGATCGGTATTTTGTATCTCCAAAATCGGCTGACTCGTGGGGTGTTTACTCGCGATCGCATCGAAACCCTGCAACTGTTGACCGGTCAAGCTGCGATCGCTCTAGAAAATGCTCGACTCTACCAACAAGTTGCCGCCCATTCCCAAACTCTAGAAGCAGAAGTCGAACGCAAAACCCAAGCCTTGCAGCAAGCCTTACAGCAAGTCCGGCAGACGCAGGCACAATTAATTCATACCGAAAAAATGTCATCTCTGGGGCAAATGGTGGGGGGAATTGCTCACGAAATTAATAACCCCGTCAACTTTATTAAAGGGAATATTCATCATACCCAAACCTATTTCGCCGACCTAGTGAATTTGCTCGGCCTCTATCAACAGGAATATCCCCAACCCACCGCCGCGATCGCCACCAAGAGCGAAGAAATCGATCTCGATTTTCTGATTGAAGATATCTCGCAAATCCTGAGTTCGATGCAAACAGGCAGCGATCGCATCCAGCAAATTGTTTTAAGCCTGCGGAATTTTGCCCGGTTAGATGAAGCTGACCTCAAAACGGTCGATATTCACGAGGGGATTGAAAGCACGCTATTAATCGTACAACACCGCTGCCAGCCTGCTGACAAACAGCCTGAAATTCGCGTAATAAAAGACTGCGGCACCCTACCTAATGTGACTTGTTATCCCAGCCAACTCAATCAAGTATTTCTGCATATCTTCAACAATGCGATCGATGCGATTCGAGAAAATACAACGAGTGATACTACCCCCGAAATTCGGATTCGGACTAGAGTCACCGAATCCGGACAGGTTCGCATTCAAATTGCGAATACTCATAGTTTCATTCCTGAGGAAATTCAAACTCAAATTTTCAATCCCTTTTTTACCACTAAACCCGTAGGTCAGGGGGCAGGACTCGGATTATCCGTCAGTTATTCCATTATCCAAAAACATGGAGGGGCGATCGAAGTAGATTCACAATTGGGTCAAGGGACGATTTTTACAATTCAACTGCCGATCTAATTATACATCTGTAGCAAGCATTTAGAAATCGATCTGGGAGCTTTGTTGTGTAGGAAGTCTGTTAAAAGTTTCAGTATTTATACGAGAGTAACAATTGATTTGATCTAGATTATAATAGTTAGCAACAAAGTATTTGTGTAAATAAAATAACTATTACAATGGTAGAACTAACTGGCTATCAAATCCTAGATCGAATTTACTCGGGGACTCGCACCCTAGTTTATCGCGGAATCCGCCAATGCGACAGACAGCCCGTCGCCATCAAAGTTTTGCGCAACGAATATCCCAGCTTCAACGAACTAGCGCAATTTCGCAACCAGTATACCATTGCCAAAAACCTCAACTTGCCCGGAATCATTCAAACTTACGGCGTAGAACCCTACCAAAAGGGCTACGCACTGATTGTGGAAGACTTCGGGGGAATTTCCCTGAAAGAATGGACGGGAAAAGGGCAAACCGTGCCCTCTCTGGCGGATTTTTTGCCGATCGCGATCGACCTCAGCAATATATTAGATTTACTCTGCCGCCACCGCATCGTTCACAAAGATATTAAACCCGCCAATATTTTAATTAATCCCCAAACCAAACAAGTCAAACTGATTGACTTTAGCATCGCATCTTTGCTGCCCAGGGAAACTCAAACCCTGATGAATCCTAACGTGTTGGAAGGGACTTTAGGCTATTTGTCACCAGAACAAACCGGCAGGATGAATCGCGGCATAGATTACCGCACGGATTTCTATTCTCTCGGCGTTACTTTTTACGAATTGCTGGCAGGAGAGTTGCCGTTTCAATCCAACGATCCGATGGAATTGGTACACTGTCATATTGCTAAAATGCCTGCAGCATTAGGGAAAAGGGAACAGGGAACAGGGAACAGGCAACAGGCAACAGGCAACAGGCAACAGGGAATAGAGAACAGGGAAGAAATTCCGCAGGTTTTGTCAGATATCGTGATGAAACTGATGGCAAAGAATGCCGAAGACCGATATCAGAGTGCCTTAGGACTGAAATTCGATCTAGAATGTTGTTGGCATCAACTAACAGAAACTGGTACGATACAAGAATTTGCGATCGGGCAAAGGGATCTGTGCGATCGATTCCTAATTCCCGAAAAACTTTACGGACGCGAAACCGAAGTTCAAACATTATTAGATGCGTTCGATCGGGTTTCAGGGGGAGAGGGAGAGAGAGGGAGAGGGGGAGAGGGGGAGAATTATTTAGCATCTTCTCAATCGCAAATCCTAAATTCCAAATCTCAAGTCGAAATGATGCTCGTGGCAGGATTTTCAGGGATTGGAAAAACAGTTGTAGTTAACGAAGTTCACAAACCGATCGTGCGGCAGCACGGTTATTTTATCAAAGGAAAATACGACCAATTTAACCGCAACATTCCCTTCAGTGCTTTCGTGCAAGCCTTTCGAGATTTAATGGGACAATTGCTCTCGGAAAGTGACGATCGGTTGGCAAATTGGCAAACTCAAATCTTGCAAGCCTTGGGCGATAACGCGCAAGTCATTATCGAAGTAATTCCCGAACTGGAAAAAATTATCGGGCAACAGCCACCGGCCGCCGAACTATCAGGAACTGCCGCCCAAAATCGGTTTAACTTGCTGTTCCAAAACTTTATTAAGCTGTTCGCCAAACCCGAACACCCGCTGGTGATGTTTTTGGATGACTTGCAGTGGGCAGATTCCGCATCGCTGCAGTTAATGCAACTGCTAATGTCTGAATCGGAAACCAGCTATTTATTAGTAATTGGTGCTTACCGAGATAATGAAGTTTCGCCAGCACATCCACTGATGCTGACAATCGATTCATTAGTGAAAGCTGGGGCAACGGTAAATACTATTACCTTGGAACCTTTGAGTTCAGACAGCCTCAACGAGCTCGTTGCTGACACCCTCAACTGCCCTGCACCTCGGGCAAAACCGCTCACCGATTTGGTGGTACAAAAAACCAAAGGAAATCCTTTTTTTGCGACGCAGTTTCTCAAAGCACTGCATCAGGATGGGGAGATCGAATTCGATCGAACTGCTGGCTATTGGCAGTGCGATCTGGTGCGAGTTCGGGAGGCGGCCCTGACAGATGATGTGGTGGAGTTTATGGCCCTGCAATTGCAAAAATTGCCGCCGGCGACTCAGAATGTGTTAAAGTTAGCGGCTTGTATTGGCAATCAGTTCGATTTGAGGACTTTAGCCGTTGTTTCCGAACAATTAACAACAGAAACTGCTGCGGATTTGTGGAAGGCATTGCAAGAAGGGTTAATTTTGCCCCAAAGTGAAACTTACAAGTTTTTCCTATCCAATGAATCAAACGAAAATGAATCAAACGGATCGGAAGAAACAAATCTCGATCGCGACTTCACAGTTACCTATAAGTTTTTACACGATCGCGTCCAACAAGCCGCTTATTCTCTGATTCCTGAAGACAGAAAAACGGCAACTCACTATCACATCGGACAGTTATTGCTGCAACAAATTCCTCCCGAAGCTAGAGAAGAACGCATTTTTGAATTGGTCAATCAATTAAACTACGGTACATCTCTAATTACTCAACCAACAGAACGAGAAGAATTAGCCAAACTCAATCTTACTGCCTGTCGCAAAGCTAAAGCCGCCACCGCCTATCAAGCAGCCCGCGAATACGGGGCAGCAGGATTATCTTTGTTAGAAAAGAATGCTTGGCAAGCACAGTATCCTCTCGCCCTCGCTTTGAATGAATTAGCGGCCGAAGTTGCTTGTTTGAACGGTGATTTTCAACAGATGGAAGATTCGATCGAAGCTGTCGTACAAAATGCGACTTCGATTTTGGATTGCACCAAAGTTTATGAAGCAAAAAGTTTATCTTATATCGCCCAAAATCGCCAGCCCGAACTGATTGCGGCGATGCTGCCTGTATTGGAACAATTGGGTGTCAAGTTTCCCGCTGAAAGCGATCCGTCTGAATTTGAAACTAGATTGGCAGCCATCAAACTTTATTTGCGCGATCGAGATATTCGAGATTTAGTTGATTTGCCGATTTTAACGATTCCAGAAAAAATATCTGCTATTAGCATCCTCGCTAAAATTTGGCCGGCTTCCTACCAGGTTCGCCCCGATCTTTCTCCTCTAATCGTGATGGAACAGGTTTATTTGTCATTGCGATATGGGAATGCTGAACTGTCACCTTTTGCCTATGCCACCTTTGGATTAATTCTCATTGGGGTACGGGGAGAAATCGAACTGGGATATGAATTCGGTCAGCTAGGTCTTAAACTTTTGCGAGTTCTCAATTCCCAGGCGATCGAAGCCAGGACAACAGTTGTATTTAATAACTTTGTTGCTCCTTGGAAGCAGCATCTTAAAGACACCCTCCAGCCTTTTTTGGCGGCCTATGCGACTGGGTTGGAAACCGGAGATTTAGAATGGGCGAGCTATGGGTTGTTCAATTACTGCAGTCATGCTTACTATCTGGGAGTTAACTTAAAGGAATTAGAGGAAATAATAGAGAAACATATTGACGTTATTCGCACCATTAACCAAGAACAAACCATTGGCTATGTTAATGTTTTTCGAGAAACTGTATTTAATTTGCTCGCACCTTCAACAGATGCAGAAAAACTGAGTGCTAAGGATGGCAAAGCAGAAGTAAAAATTCGGGAATACCTAGAACGAGACGACTTTTATCCATTATTTATGACCTGCCTGCAGCAGTCAATGCTCTGCTATCTATTTGGCAGTTACGATCGAGCCTTAGAGTACAGTCTCTCTGCTGAAAAATACGTGAGTGCAGTGGTGGCAAATATTGGCTACTCTCAGTTTTATTTCCAGGATTCTTTAACTCATTTAGCCCGCTACGAAAATCTTATGGAACTCGATCGGGAAGCTACGATCGCCCGAGTGAATTCCAATCAAGATAAAGTCAAAAAATGGGCAGATTGCGCTCCCATGAATTACCTGCATAAGTTTAATTTAGTGGAAGCCGAAAAATATCGGGTAGCGGGAAAGAATTACGAAGCAGCCGATCGGTACGATCGCGCCATTGCCGAAGCCAAATCAAACGAATACATTCAAGACGAGGCTCTTAGCAATGAATTGGCTGCTAAGTTCTATCTCAATTGGGGCAAAGAAAAAGTTGCCTCCGGCTACATGCAAGAGGCCTACTATTGCTATGTCCGATGGGGTACTAGAGCCAAAATTCACGACTTAGAAACCCGCTATCCCCAACTGCTTGCTCCCATATTGCAAGCCCAACGCGATCGCCTTTTCTGCGGCGAAACCGGGTTGCAAACCGAGTCACCTTCATTGAGCGATCGCACGATCCAAACTACCAACTCTAGCAGCATTTCTGAATCCCTCGATTTTGCCACCATTTTTAAAATATCTCAAACTTTATCGAGTCAAATTCAACTAGAGCAATTGCTCCCGACATTCCTGCAAGTAGTGATGGAAAATGCAGGCGCAACCCAGGCAGCTTTGCTGTTACTTGAGGGCAAAAATTTGACTGTAGCAGCTACAGCCAACCTGAATGAAAGCGTTAGCTTGCTATCGGCACCCTTAACAACCAATACCTTCCTTCCTCTGAGGGCGATCGACTATGTTAAACGCACTTTAACAACCGTCGTCATGGATGATGCGACAACCAAAACCGATTTTCTTGCTGACTCGTACCTGATGCAAAAACAACCCAAAAGCCTGCTGTGCGAGCCGATTTTGTATCAAGGTAATTTAATCGGATTGCTGTATCTGGAAAATCAATTTACGATCGGTGCATTTACCGAATATCGCCTGGAAGTCGTGCGGCTTTTGTGCGCGCAAGTCGCGATTTCTTTAGAAAATGCCCGCCTTTACCAACAATCTCAAACTTACGCCCGAGATTTAGAGCGATCGCTCGTCGATTTAAAACAAGCCCAACTGCAAATGATTCAAAATGAAAAAATGGCAACTTTGGGCAATTTAGTTGCAGGCATAGGACACGAAATCAACAACCCGATCGGCTTTCTTACCAACAGCGTCAACAACGCCGAAGAATACATTCAAGACTTGCTCGGCTACGTCGAATGCTACCGACAATTTCATCCCGAACCCGCGCCAGAAGTGATCGATCGTGCCGAAAAAATTGACTTAGAATTTCTCCTCGAAGACTTGCCCAAGCTCATTCCCTCGATGAAAATAGCATCGCAGCGGATTCGCGATATCAGCACGACACTGCGCACTTTTTCCCGAGCCGATACCGCCGAAAAAGTTGCTTGCAACCTCCATGAAGGCATTGACAGCACGCTGTTGATTTTGAAATACCGCCTCAAAGCTAACGAGAAACGTCCGGCAATTGAAGTTGTCACAAACTACGGTAATTTGCCACTTGTCAAGTGCTTTTTCGGGCAATTAAATCAAGTGTTTATGAATCTTATAGCCAACGCGATCGACGCTCTTGATGAATCAAATGCCGGACGCAGTTTTGCCGAAATTCAAACCAATCCCAATCGCATTACCATTCAGACTTACCTAGAGGGCGAGCGAGTAAAAATTGCGATCGGCGATAATGGCCCTGGTATGCCTGAAGAAGTTAAAACTCGGATATTTGACCATTTATTTACTACAAAAGAAGTCGGAAAAGGTACGGGATTGGGATTGGCGATCGCCCATCAAATCGTAGTAGAAAAACATGGAGGGGCGATCGAAGTTAATTCCACTCTCGGACAAGGAACAGAATTCGCGATCGCGCTGCCACTCAAAACTAACTAAATAAGTAAAAACAGCGCATTCGGCGTGCGATCGGCATCACATAAAGTGTCAAACATTTTGAGTAAATTGGAATATAAACGCGATCGCACGGTGCGGGAAAAATTTATGATAAAATTATCAGAATACGAGATTATAGAAAAAATTTATGCAGGCTCTCAAACTTTAGTTTATCGAGGACAGCGGTTGAGCGATTGCCAAGAAAGCGATCGCCAAAAAGTTGTCATCAAACAATTAAACAATACCTATCCCAGCTTCAGCCAACTGTTGCAGTTTCGCAACCAGTATACCATTGCCAAAAATCTCGAACTGAGCGGAATTATTCGCCCCTACAGCTTAGAATCTGCCGGCAACAGCTATGCTTTGATAATGGAAGACTGCGGCAGCGTTTCGCTGCGAGAGTATACCCGCGATCGTCGGCTGGCGATCGTGCAAGTATTAGAAATCGCCGTGCAAGTAGCCGAAATTCTCCACGAATTACACGCTTCTCGCGTCATCCACAAAGACATCAAACCAGCTAACATTCTCATTCATCCAGAAACAAAACAAGTTAAATTAATCGACTTTTCGATCGCTTCCCTATTACCAAAAGAAACCCAAGAAATTAAAAATCCCAACGTCCTTGAAGGCACTTTAGCTTATTTAGCCCCCGAACAAACCGGACGGATGAATCGCGGCATCGACTACCGGAGCGATTTTTATGCCTTGGGGGTGACGTTATATGAATTATTAACCGGACAATTGCCTTTTGAATCGAAAGATCCGATGGAGTTGGTGCATTGTCACATTGCCAAGCAACCGCCGGCATTAGGCAACAGGCAACAGGCAACAGGCAACAGGGAAGAGATTCCTTTAGTTTTAGAGAATATAGTGATGAAACTGATGGCAAAGAATGCCGAAGATCGCTATCAGAGTGCTTTGGGTTTAAAGTATGACTTAGAGATTTGCCTGCACCAACTAAAACAAACAGGTAAGATTGAGGTTTTTGAAATTGGACAAAGGGATTTGTGCGATCGCTTCAATATTCCCGAAAAACTCTACGGACGAGAATCAGAAGTCAAAACTCTGTTGTCAGCCTTTGAACGAGTGAGCAACGGCACATCCGAGTTGATGTTAGTCGCTGGGTTTTCAGGGATTGGAAAAACCGCCGCAATCAATGAAGTTCACAAACCCATCGTCCAACAGCGCGGCTATTTCATCAAAGGCAAATTCGACCAATTCAATCGCAATATTCCCTTCTCGGCATTTGTCCAAGCCTTTCGAGATTTGATGGGACAATTGCTGGGTGAAAGCGATACTCAATTAGCCACTTGGACGGCTAAAATTCTCCAAGCTTTGGGAGAGAACGCCCAAGTCATTATCGAAGTCATTCCTGAACTAGAGCGGATTATCGGACAGCAGCCTCCCGTTCCCGAACTTTCTGGGAGTGCCGCTCAAAATCGCTTCAATTTACTCTTTCAGAAATTCATCGGAATTTTCACCATAAAGGAACATCCGTTAGTGATATTTCTCGACGATTTGCAATGGGCAGATTTGGCTTCGCTGAGCTTTTTGAAATTGTTGATGAGTGAAGCTAATGCAGGATATTTACTGATTCTCGGTGCTTATCGAGATAACGAAGTGTTTCCAGCGCATCCGTTGATGTTGACGCTGGATGAAATTGAGAAAGGAAACTCAATTATTAATACGATTACGCTTGCACCTCTGCCAGAATTAACGGTCAATCAATTGGTAGCAGATACTCTCAGTTGTGTTCCTGAATTAGCGCAACCCCTGACGCAATTGGTGTATCGAAAAACCCAAGGGAATCCCTTTTTCACTACCCAGTTTCTCAAAGCACTGCACGAGGACGGTTGGATTGAGTTTGAACCAGATTTGGGTTACTGGCAATGCGACATGACTTCAGTGCGTCAATTGGCGTTAACTGATGATGTGGTAGAGTTCATGGCATTGCAGTTGCAGAAACTGCCAGCCCAGACGCAGGAAGTATTGAAATTGGCGGCTTGTATTGGCAATCAGTTTGAGTTAGAGACGCTGGCGATCGTTTCTGAAAAATTGCCGATCGATACAGCAACTGATTTATGGAAAGCCTTGCAAGAAGGGTTGATTGTTCCGATTAATGAAAGCTACAAGTTCTTTCAATCAAATGACTTAGATGAAAACCAAGACTGCGATGAGATTGTTGTTGCTTATAAATTCTTGCACGATCG
>JBOFTL010001221.1:0-1195 GCA_051652045.1 Microcoleus sp.
AGCTAAGCGCGCGCGATCCGCGTCGGCTGTAACTGAGGACTTTCCCAAAGGGCCGTACACCTTCTGGTACGGGCCAGAACCCGCGAACGCATTTTTGACAGCGACTAACAAACGCTCTTCTGCTGGCGTTTCTATCAACCAATCTAACTTGATTTGCTCCGTGTTTCCGCCCTCTGGCGTCACCATCAGCATGGGCGGCGTGACGGGATAAGACTCGCTGGCGAGAAACAGCAGTTCCAAGTCTCCGTCGAGAATAACGCGGCCGGCGGGTATCGCTTGTCCTTCCATTTCGGTGATAAATACTTCCGGCGGTTTACTGCTGCCAAAAGTCTGGCAAAGTTTCTGTAAGTCCGATCGCAGCGGTATGCTTTTGGGAACGGCTGTCGGTAAGAGTGTTTGCAGCATCTGGGTTAAATCGCGATCGCACACTTCTTTAACTGCTAGCGTTTCTACTCGCAAATAATTGCGATCGCGGGAAGCAACGTAGCAGGAAATTTTACCTCGACCGAGGGGCAATTCGTGTTCGCGTAACTGTCCCCAAGAACGCTGTAAAGTGACGATCGGGGCCACAAAGTAGGGAATGTGAGGATTGAGATTCAGCCCTTCCAGCATCGCAGTTTCATCAGGGCCGGAAGGTCGATCTAAGCCGCCGGGGTGGGAGTGAATTATGCCTTTAAATTCTAATCTTTCCTGGATTTCTAGTTGCTGCACTCGTTGAGTTAATTGCGGGGATGGCAAGTAGCTAGCACCGCTAGTATGAGCTTCTTCGTCCAAAAGAAAACGGGTGATAATTGGCTGACCTACGGGCCCTAGAATCGCCCCTCCGCGTTCGGGAGGATGGTTGACGATCGCAGTTTCAATGTCGTGCAAAACTGACTTGGAAATGTATAGCATCATGGTTTTTAGTTGATAGTTGATAGTTGACAGTTGATGGCGAATGATATTTGGTAAATTTTGGGAACACAGAAACCGGGGGTTTTGCGAAATATTCGATCGCAGCCGACAGATGCGGTAAAAACCCAGTTTCTTTGGTTTGGATGTGGGGGTAAGAAACCGGGTTTTTGCGAAATATTCGATCGCGGTCGGCAGATGCGGTTAAAACCCGGTTTCTTTGTTTGAAGTGGGTTGGCTGCGATCGCCCTTTTAGAGAGTGTTGTTCGGGAGGTTGTTGATGGAAAAGGGGAATAGATTGGTA
>JBOFTL010001222.1:0-5575 GCA_051652045.1 Microcoleus sp.
CCCCCCCCTTTATAAGGGGAGCCAGTGCGTTGCGCAGCCAGTGCGTTGCGGGGGTCCCCCCCGTTGTAGCAACTGGCGTGGGGTCCCCCCCGTTGTAGCAACTGGCGTGGGGTTAGGGGGGGTCAAAGATTGTAGCAGACTTTTAGAGAACTGGTATTAGTCGATCGCCATGTCATCATTGAAGAAGATAACTTTGAGGAAGGGTTAACCGCTGCACTGATTGTCGCAGGTATTCAACCAGAGCATATTATGACTGGCCTCGATTATCAAAATAGTCCTAGCCCAGTCGTATTTCAGGCGGTGTAGCGATTTTTTGATATACAAATCTTGTTGATGATGCGATCGCTACTCAAACACTACAATAACTTACCCGTACAGAAAACTCAAAAAGGGCAGCATTAATGCTGTCCTTTTCGATCGTTTCATTCGATCGCACCTCTTCTCTCGATCTCTGCAGAATCACTACCCGATTCTTAGCACGATCGCCGCAATCAGCACGCAAAAACCTAGGGCCCTCCGAAAATAATTAACCCCTTCAAATATTTCCAGCCACGCCCAAGTAAATAACGCACCAAAAGCTATTGCATCTAACGCTGTATTAATTTTACCTGTCGTCAAAATTAGTTGCAGCAAACTAGCTACAAACCACAAAATTAGCGGCGGGTTTGGCGGCTGTGCTATAACAATTTCTCCCTCACTGTCGCGGAATATCTTATCAAATGTTGTTGCTGTCTCTGTCATAATTTTAGCAAATTGAATGGAATTTATGCACTCGCAACGATCGATTGGTTTTTGCGATTACTTCGCTTGCGCTCGTAATGACATACAGTCGTATTCCTTGCATAAGTCCTGTTAAAGATGCTTTTTATTTTAGTTCGATCGCACTTAATATTTTATCTACCTTAATATCGATCGTCACGCTTAAATAACGGCAAAAATCTATCCCGATCGAGATCTTACCTGGGATCGATCGGAAAGTATCGTAACTTAAAATATCAAAAATACACGATCTATATCGTATCCGGCAGCATCGGTTGCATATATTTGTCAGCCAGAAGTTCGAGAGCGATAATTTCTGCAATAAATTTCAAGCTTTGTATCCGTTAGCGGTAGCCTGCGATCGGGCATATACTCTAACCAGGCTTGACGCAACCGATACAACCGAATAGATTTAGTTTCTGATTTCCAATTTCCGATTAGTATACTGAGGCACCCAACCCTCAGCAGTCGTGTAATACTGCACTGCTTTCAAACACAGCGGCGGCACGAGATACAACCAATGTTCGGTATTTGCAGGAATTTTAATGTATTCTTCAGCTTGCAGCATTAATTGTACCTGAGAACCTTGAGAATTCACAAAACCAAACGCGCATTCCCCAGCTAAAACGTGCATTACTTCTGCATCTTGATGCGTGTGAGTGCGGTGGCTTTGATTCGCGATCGCGTAAACTTGCGGCGAACCCGGATGCAGCACTTTTAAATCGCACCATTGATACCCGCTAGCCCGCTTCAACTGTTCAAACTCGCCTCTTAATGCTTGCAATACCTGCTGTTTTTCCGAGGGATTCAACATATCTTGGGCTAACAGTTTTTCCACCGTCGGACTTCTCTTAATCGGCAGGCGATCGAGCGTGATATTTAACTTAGCAAGTTGCCTCGCGATCGGTCCAAGTTCGCTGTAGATCGTACCGTCTTCTAATTGCAGAACAGCCATGTTACACCACCTATTGATTTGGCCTTAAGGATAATTTAGTTTTTCGCTGCTATACATTACACCTCCACAGGCTTAATTCCTGCTTGTTTTCAATCATAGCCTATCTCTTAAACTATATGTTGATACTTGAAGAGTATCAATATATACCATATGAGAAATATTAAATCTTAAACTTTAACTTTTATTTAATAACTGAGAGTCGGGCAGCCAGCACGCACCTTACTAGACTCATAATTATCAAAAGTAGGGTGCGCACTGCGCACCTTACCAATTGAAAACTTGCAACCGCAGATCGAGGCAGATAAACGCAGATAAACGCAGATAAATTCGCTCGACTATCAACTATCAACTATCAACTATCAACTATCAACTATCAATCGATCGCGAGCGGGGACGCTCGCACTACAACTCTCAACCCTCAACCCTCAACTCTCAACTCTCAACTATCAACTTCTATAACAACATTCCGGCGATGCAAGCAGTCATAAAACAAGCCAAAGAACCCGCAATCATCGCCCTTACTCCCAACCTCGCCAAATCACCCTGCCGGTTCGGTGCCATGCCACCAATTCCCCCAATTTGAATCCCGATCGAACCGATATTAGAAAACCCACACAAAGCATAGGTTGCAATAATTTGCGATCGCTCCGAAATCGCCTGCTGCTTCACCAACTCCATCAAATCCAAATAAGCAATAAACTCATTTAAAATCGTCTTTTTTCCCAAAATTATCCCGATCTTCGAGCAATCAGCCCAAGCCACTCCCATCAGCCAAGCAACGGGAGCCATCAAATAAGAAAGAATCAACTCTAGGGATAACCCAGTCACACCAAACAGCCCGCCAAACCATCCCAAAACTGCATTCACAAAAGCCAACAAACCTAAAAAAGCAATCAGCATCGCCCCCACATTCGCCGCCAATTTCAACCCGTCGCTAGCACCGGAAGCCACAGCATCTACGGCATTAGCATAAACCTGTTCTACCTTGACCTCTACCTCGCCAGCAGTTAGAGATTTTTCAGTTTCCGGGTACAGTAATTTAGAAATAGCCAAAGCTGCAGGTGCCGACATCACCGATGCTGCAATTAAATGTTGAGCCGACACTCCAAAGGAAATATAAGCCGCCATCACTCCGCCTGCAATTGTTGCAAAACCTCCCGCCATAACAGCGTGAAGTTCCGAAAGCGTCATCGTCGCAACGTAGGGTTTAATTAACAGCGGTGCTTCCGTTTGTCCGACAAAAATATTCGCAGCACAAGACAGAGTTTCTGCACCGGAAGTTTTCATCGTTTTAATCATGATGCGGGCTACCCACTGCACTACCCGCTGCAAAATACCGTAGTGATAAAGCAGTGCCATAAACGAAGAAAAAAAGATAATCGTCGGCAGCACCTTAAATGCAACTAAATGTTCGGTAAAATTGTCACCAAATACAAACTTAGCTCCCGCATCAGAAAAATTGAGAAACTGCGTTACTAAATCTCCCAAAAATTGAAATACTGCCAAACCCGGAGTAGTTTTGAGAATCAAAATAGCAAAAATCAACTGCAAAGCAATGCCCCACAATACAGGCGACCACTTAACAGCACGTCGATCGACAGAAAATGCGTAGGACAAGCCGACAAAAACTGCCAATCCCAATACAGAAATCAGTCTTTCCATTTGAATAATCTTAGTTACATTAGCTGGTATAGCACGTCTGAATCATTTGTAAAATTTCTCTGTTACTCCTCTCTCTTACTCCCTGCCATTACTAAGGGGATGGTTCTTTCTTACTCCCTCCCCTTACTAAGGGGAGGGCTGGGGTGGGGTAAAAAATTTACTACTCATTTAGAGGGTATAATTAAACATTACAACTCTACTCACAAACCAGCTCAACTGCTGAAACTCTTATGGCTCTACCTATAGTTGCTGTTATCGGACGCCCCAACGTCGGCAAATCGACCCTCGTCAACCGCTTGGCTGACAGCCAAGACGCCATCGTCCATGACGAACCAGGAATTACGCGCGATCGCACTTATAGACCAGCATACTGGGGCGATCGCGAATATCAAGTAGTAGATACGGGCGGCTTAGTATTCGATGACGAAACCGAATTTCTGCCCCTAATTCGCGAACAAGCAATGGCCGCCCTCGCCGAAGCCAGTGCAGCCATTTTCGTAGTAGACGGACAAACCGGACTCACCGGCGGTGATGAATCCATCGCCCAGTGGCTGAGACAGCAACCGGTTCCCGTTTTGTTGGCCGTCAACAAATGCGAATCTGAAACTACCGGATTAAGCCAAGCTGCAGAATTTTGGGAATTGGGATTGGGAGAACCCTACGCAATTTCCGGGATTCACGGTAACGGTACCGGCGAATTGTTAGACGAATTAATTACTCACCTTCCCGTACAAACAGAACCCGAAGTTGAGGAAATTAAAGTAGCAATTATCGGCCGTCCCAACGTCGGCAAATCGAGTTTGTTAAACGCATTTCTTGGAGAAAACCGCGCCATAGTCAGCCCGATTTCCGGTACTACTCGCGATGCGATCGACACTTTAGTAGAACGCAACGGGAAGACCTACCGCTTGATCGATACCGCCGGAATTCGCAAAAAGAAAAATGTCGAATACGGTGCTGAATTTTTTGGAATCAATCGCGCGTTTAAAGCTATTAAGCGCAGCGATGTA
This sequence comes from Microcoleus sp., assembly GCA_051652045.1. Lineage (GTDB taxonomy): Bacteria > Cyanobacteriota > Cyanobacteriia > Cyanobacteriales > Microcoleaceae > Microcoleus. Next base: position 4,387 of record JBOFTL010001222.1, read on the forward strand.
GTGCTGTTAGTAATTGACGCAATTGACGGCGTTACCGACCAAGATCAAAAACTGGCCGATCGCATCAGCCAAGAAGGTAGGGCTTGCGTCATCGTCGTTAACAAATGGGATGCTATAGAAAAAGATTCCGCCACTATTTACGAGTACGAAAAAGAAGTAAAAACGCGACTGTATTTCCTCGATTGGGCCGAAATGATTTTTGTGAGCGCGCTAACTGGACAGCGCGTGGAAAAGATTGTAGATTTAGTAGACAACGCCTCCAGCGAACACCAGCGTCGCGTCACCACCGCCGTCATCAACGAAGTCATAGAAGAAGCCACAAGCTGGCACTCAGCCCCTGTTACCCGCCAAGGAAAACAAGGAAAAATCTATTACGGAACCCAAGTGCGATCGCAGCCGCCAACAATCGCGCTATTTGTCAACGATCCCAATCGCTTCACTGAAAATTACCGCCGCTACATGGAAAGCCAATTTCGCAAACATTTAGGCTTTACAGGTACTCCAATGCGACTGCTGTGGAGGGGCAAAAAAGTCCGCGCCGCCGAACAAAGTAGCACCAATAGAGCCTTGCGAGTCAAGTGATTTTAGATTTTAGATTTTAGATTGAAGGATTGGGAGATTGAAGGATTGAGGGATTGAAGGATTGAGGGATTGAGGGATTGAAGGATTGAAGGATTGAAGGATTGAGGGATTGAAGGATTGAAGGATTGAAGGATTGAGGGATTGAATGATTGAGGGATTGAGGGATTGAAGGATTGAAGGATTGAGTTGATTTGAGATTTCAGATTGAAGAGAAAATGCAATTTAATGCTAAACTAAGCGAAGGGCGGTTTTCTGGCCTCTCCACAATCCAAAAATTCCCGATCCTAAACATGGCATATTTTCAATCGGTGCTCGAACAATCTCACGATTTACCAATCAGATAATCAAACAATCAAACAATATCCCGATCTCACAATCAAACAATCTCCCACCCAATCTAACAATTCCTCAATATCCCAATCCTCAATCCAACAATCTCCCAATCCAACAATCTAAAATCTAAAATCTAAAATCGATGGACCTTCTGAGATCTCTTCCGATCGGACTTTATCTAGAACAACCCGTAACTTGGCTGCACCGCCTCGATTCGCGAGTAAAATTAGCTTGGTTGATGACATTTCTGATCGCACCCATACTTGCCAATCCC
>JBOFTL010001223.1:0-3033 GCA_051652045.1 Microcoleus sp.
AATGTGAAGTAAGGGGTAATTTTTGTTGAGTCAATGTTAGGTTGGCAGTATCGTTCAATTACTCAGTGGAGTGTATCATGAGTACAGAAGACAGAGCTAAGGCGATCGGCAAGAATGTAGAAGGCAAAGCTCAGGAAATTTTAGGCAACATCACGGGCAATAAGAAAGACCAAGCCGAAGGTAAAGCAAAACAAGCTGAAGCCGCCGCCCGCCACGCAGCAGAAGATGTGAAAGATGCGGTAAAAAATATCGCGGACCAAGCTAAAAAGGCGATCGATAAGTTGTAGAAGCAACAATTGAGCTTGGAAATTGAGGTTTGAGATAAAACTGCGCGTTGCAGTCTTCCCGATCGAAATCAAATAACAAAATTGACCGACAACTCGGATAACACAAATATCTCAGAGTTGTCGGTTAAATATATTAATTGTTGAAAAAGGGGGACTTGAAGACTCTTACTCCCCCCTTTTTAAGGGGGGCTGGGGGGGATCTAGACTTTGAAAACACGCTAAGCGGGGGGATCTAAATCTAACGCTTAAACAGCAATCCCTAATTACCTTTAAATTATAAAATATTCCATAACAGTGCGCTTTTATATCCTGGAAAGGGTGAAGCATTTGGGGAATAAATTGTTGGTTGGTAACGGAAACTCTCGCCCAAATGCTTCACCCCTACATCTATAAAAACAACTCCCTCAATTGTTAACTGTCAACTGTCAATTGTCCATTGTCAACTGTCAATCGACTTTAGGGCGAAACCTAAATTCTATTCATCAAAACAACTCTCTCCATAGTTAACCGTTAACTGTCAACTATCCACTTTCAACTCTCAACTCTCAACTCTCAACTCTCAACTATCCACTAACCACCTTTCTCCTAACTGTTGCAAAACAGCGATCGGACCTTGAAGTTCTCGCCCTTTTTCTGTTAGCGAATATTCCACGCGGGGCGGAATTTCAGCATAAACCGCGCGCGTCACTAAACCGTGCGCTTCTAACTCTCTAAGCCTCGCAGTTAGGGTTTTTGAACTAATCCCCGGCAAAGCTTCTAACAACTGGTGAGTCCGCCTCGCGCCCTCGAACAGTTCCCGGACGATCGGTACTGACCATTTATTCGCCAACACTTCCAAAACGAATTCGATCGGATAGGTATCTGCACAGCGCTTCGCTAGCAACGGCTGTAAATTCGCTTGGCTACAAATATCTTTTGTCTTCATCATAACTTCATTTTTTAATGCTTTTTATGTGTTTCTTTTATTATAGCTCCGAACTGCCCGCCACTGCCATTTTTTTACTTTTGGTAACTAAGGGAACTTTTTGTGCCTATCTTGTGTTTTTGTGAGAAAGTTATAATCTATAAGTAAAGGGGTTTCAAAAACTTTTGGAGGTAGCCGTCACTACAAAAAAGACGCAAACAAATCTGAAATTTAGTTTAAACAATCAGGGATCGAGATTATCTGGACTGCAAATAGTTTGTTTAACATGAACAAAAGCTCGCTGTCAAGGCAAATTATTAGTTTTGATAATTACCCTGACTCGTACAGCTAATGGTTTGCGATCGTTAAGTCAATAGTTTTCGATACTTTCGAGAAAAATTTTGCAACAAAACTACATAGATAGAGCTTCCGAACAGACATATTCCAGTCCCAAAAAACTGCTCTTTTTAACCAAGGTCAAGGGCAAGAAGGAAGAAGGAAGAAGGAAGAAGGAGTTGCCTGTTACCTCTTCTCTATTCCCTATGCCCTATTCCCTATGCCCTATTCCCTATGCCCTATTCCCTATTGCCTGTTGCCTGTTGCCTGTTGCCTATTCCCTGTTCCCTGTTCGAGGAAAAAAACAATGCTAGAAAGATTAGAAAAACCAGAAACCCAGCTTCTAATTCCCAAAGACAAAGCTTTAGTATTGTGGTTTGATGAAGTCGGCATCAGCGACATCCATTTAGTTGGCGGCAAAAACGCTTCTTTGGGAGAAATGATTCGACAGTTAACAGCCAAAGGCGTCAGGGTTCCCAACGGATTTGCAACTACAGCATACGCCTACCGCTACTTCATAGAATCAGGGGGATTAGAAGCTAAATTGCGCGAACTTTTTGCCGATTTAGATGTAGCAGATGTCAGCAACCTGCGCCAAAAAGGCAAAGAAGCGCGGGCGATGATTCTCGATACACCTTTTCCGCGAGACTTGCAAGCAGCGATCGCCCAAGCTTACGATACATTATGCGAGATGTACGGCGATCGCACCGATGTAGCAGTGCGATCGTCCGCAACCGCCGAAGACTTACCGGATGCCAGTTTTGCGGGACAACAAGAAACTTATCTCAACGTTAATAACTGCACCGGCGTCCTCGAATGCTGTCACAAATGCTTCGCCTCCACCTTCACCGACAGGGCGATTTCTTACCGCCAACTCAGAGGATTCGACCACTTTGAAGTCGCCCTTTCAGTCGGCGTGCAAAAAATGGTGCGATCGGACTTAGCATCTTCCGGCGTCATGTTCAGCATCGATACTGAAACAGGTTTCAAAAATGCCGTATTAGTTACCGCCGCCTACGGATTGGGCGAAAATGTCGTGCAAGGTGCCGTCAATCCCGACGAATACTTTGTGTTTAAACCTACTTTAAAACAAGGATTCCGCTCAATTTTAGACAAGCGTGTCGGCACTAAAAAACTTAAAATGGTGTACGATATCGGCGGTTCAAAACATACCAAAAATATCGCGGTATCGGCAACCGAACGCAAAAACTTTGCCATTAACGATGAGGAAATTTTGCAACTGGCGCGCTGGGCAGTCTTAATCGAAGAACACTATTCCCAAGTGCGCGGAACTTACACGCCGATGGACATCGAATGGGCTAAAGATGGTATCACTGGCGAACTGTTTGTCGTGCAGGCCAGACCGGAAACCGTGCAATCTCAAAAATCAGCTACGGTTTTAAGAAATTACAAGCTGCAAGGTTCGAGCGCAGTTTTGGTAAAAGGACGGGCCGTTGGAGAGGCGATCGGGCAAGGAAAAGCGCGGATAATTTTAGACGTTCACAA
>JBOFTL010001224.1:0-5040 GCA_051652045.1 Microcoleus sp.
GCTCGTCCGGTCAGCGCACCCTACTGATAACAAAACTTATAACAAACTATGACAATTTTATTAAGAGCTGAAACTTACAAGCTGACCGTATTACAAAATACGTAATACTAGAACGACATCCTAACATCTAGTTTGGATAAACAATCTCTCCGTCACTTTTAGGGACTCATCAAAATGAACAACAACGGATTGCCATCAAAACAAGGCCTGTACGATCCGCAGTTCGAGCACGACGCTTGCGGAGTCGGGTTCATCGCACATATGAAAGGTAACAAATCGCACGAAATCGTCGAACAGGCCCTGACAATTCTGTTGAACCTCGACCACCGGGGGGCCTGCGGCTGCGAACCCAATACCGGAGACGGGGCGGGAATTTTGATGCAAATACCCCACAAATTTCTCAAAAAAGCAGCGGCGGCCCAAAACATCGAACTTCCAGCCGCTGGCGAGTACGGCGTCGGCGCAGTTTACTCCTCGCCAGATCCCGCCCAACGCGAAAACGGGCAGCGCATTTTTGCCGAAATCGCCGCCGAAGAAGGCTGTCCGGTTCTGGGTTGGCGAGACGTTCCCACAGATAACTCGTCTCTCGGCGACACCGCCAAATCCAGCGAACCTTTCATGCGCCAAGTCTTCCTGAAGCGCGCCGAAGGAATGGACGATGCAGCTTTTGAGCGCAAACTCTACGTCATTCGCAAGCGCGTGCACAATGCCATCCGCAGGGCGAATATAGATCCCTACTGGTACAATTCCACTCTCTCCTGTCGGACGATCGTCTACAAGGGAATGCTAATGCCGGTGCAAGTCGGCGATTACTACCCCGAACTCCACGACCCCGACATGGAAAGCGCCATAGCCCTAGTTCACTCGCGCTTCAGCACCAATACTTTCCCGAGTTGGGAACGATCGCACCCTTACCGCTACATCGCCCACAACGGCGAAATTAACACGATGCGCGGCAACATCAACTGGATGAACGCCCGCCAGTCGCTGTTCGAGTCGGAACTGTTCGGCGGCGATTTAAAGAAAATCCCGAATTTAATCAATATCGAAGGTAGCGACTCGACGATTTTTGACAATGCTTTGGAATTGCTATATTTGGCCGGGCGTTCTTTACCCCACGCCGTAATGATGATGATTCCAGAACCTTGGACGGCCCACGAGTCCATGAGTGACGAGAAAAAAGCTTTCTACGAATACCATTCCTGCTTGATGGAACCTTGGGACGGCCCGGCTTCGATCGCGTTTACCGATGGAACTTCGATCGGGGCGGTACTCGATCGCAACGGCTTGCGTCCTTCCCGCTACTGCGTCACTAAAGATGACTTAGTAATTATGGCATCGGAAGCCGGAGTTTTGCCGATCGCCCCGGAAAGAATTGCCTCGAAAGGTCGCTTGCAACCGGGTCGGATGTTCTTAGTAAATACCGCCGAAGGTCGCATCATTTCCGACGAGGAAATCAAACATCAAATTGCCTCGGCCCATCCCTACCGCGAGTGGATCGACAAGCACATGGTAGAGATTGCCAAACTGCCCGATGCACCCTCCGCCGCCCAACCGGAACCAGAAACATTATTGCAGCGCCAAATGGCCTTCGGTTACACCTTTGAAGAACTGCGATTGCTGTTAGCACCGATGGCAAAAGATGGGGTGGAAGCTGTCGGCGCGATGGGAGCGGATACGCCACTTGCCGTGTTATCTAACCGACCGAAACTGCTTTACGAATACTTTCAGCAACTGTTCGCACAAGTTACCAATCCGCCGATCGATTCGATCCGCGAAGAAATCGTGACTTCTGCCGAAACTACGATCGGTTCTGAAGGAAATTTGCTCGAACCGAAACCGGAAAGCTGTCATTTAATCGAGTTGAAAACCCCGGTTCTCAGCAACGAGGAACTGGCAAAACTCCAACAGGTAAAAGAGGGCAAGTTCCGCTCGACTGCGCTGCCGATTTTGTTCGACCCTTCATCAGGGGTAAAAGGTTTGGAACAGGCGTTAGAAGAGCTGTTTGCAGCCGCAGATCGCGCGATCGAATCCGGGGTGAATATCATCATTTTGAGCGATCGAGGCATCAATCCCGATCGAGCCGCAATTCCGGCACTGCTGGCGGTAGCGGGCTTGCACCACCACCTGATCCGCAAAGGCACGCGCACGCGGGCGGGCTTGGTGCTCGAATCTGCGGAACCGCGAGAAGTGCATCATTTTGCAACTTTAATCGGTTACGGTTGCGGCGCGATTAATCCTTATTTAGCTTTTGAGACGATCGCCCAATTAATTAATGAAGGTTTGCTGGTAAATGTCGAGTACAAAACTGCTTGCAAAAACTACATTAAAGCGGCCACCAAAGGCGTTACTAAAGTTGCGTCAAAAATCGGGATTTCCACAATTCAAAGTTATCGCGGCGCGCAGATTTTTGAAGCGATCGGCTTGAATAAATCTGTAGTCAATAAATACTTCAGTTGGACGGCTTCGCGAATTGAAGGTGCCGACTTAGAAGTCATCGCCAAAGAAGCGATCGCCCGCCACACTCGCGCATTTCCCGATCGGCCATCCAGCGGCAACACTCTCGATGTCGGTGGTGAATATCAATGGCGGAAAGAAGGCGAAGCGCACTTGTTCAGCCCGCAGACAATTCACAACTTGCAAAAAGCAGTGCGTGAGGGAAATTATCAAATTTTCAAACAGTATTCTGCGTTGGTAAACGAGCAAGATAAACAGCGTTTTACCTTGCGCGGTTTGTTGCAATTCAAGCAGCGGGAATCGATACCAATTGAAGAAGTCGAACCGGTTGAATCTATTGTCAAACGCTTTAAAACTGGGGCGATGAGTTACGGTTCGATTTCCAAAGAAGCCCACGAATCTTTAGCCGTAGCGATGAATCGCATCGGCGGTAAATCGAACACCGGTGAAGGCGGCGAAGATCCGGAAAGGTATACTTGGACGAACGATCTCGGCGACTCGAAAAACAGCGCGATCAAACAGGTTGCATCCGGGCGTTTCGGCGTTACCAGCCTGTATTTATCCCAAGCGCGAGAACTGCAAATCAAGATGGCGCAGGGGGCAAAACCCGGAGAAGGCGGACAGTTACCCGGTAAAAAAGTATACCCGTGGATTGCCAAAGTACGGCACTCGACACCAGGTGTAGGATTGATTTCGCCTCCTCCTCACCACGATATTTATTCGATCGAAGATTTGGCCGAATTGATTCACGACTTGAAAAATTCCAACCGGGAAGCGCGGATCAGCGTCAAATTAGTGTCAGAAGTTGGGGTAGGGACGATCGCGGCGGGTGTAGCCAAAGCCCACGCCGATGTCGTGTTAATTTCCGGCTACGACGGCGGTACGGGCGCATCGCCGCAAACATCGATCAAACACGCCGGCTTACCTTGGGAGTTGGGATTGGCGGAAACTCACCAAACTTTAGTGTTGAACAATCTCCGCAGCCGGATTGCGGTAGAAACAGACGGACAACTAAAAACCGGCCGCGATGTAGCAATTGCTGCATTACTCGGTGCCGAAGAATTCGGTTTTGCAACCGCGCCCCTGGTAACTTTGGGCTGCATCATGATGCGCGTCTGCCACTTAAACACTTGCCCGGTGGGCGTTGCGACGCAAGATCCCTTGCTGCGGAAAAACTTCACGGGAGATCCGCAGCATACGGTAAACTTTATGACCTTCGTCGCCCAGGAACTCCGGGAAATCATGGCGCAATTGGGTTTCCGCACGCTGAATGAAATGGTAGGGCGTACCGATGTTTTGGAAGCGAAACAAGCGGTAGAACATTGGAAGGCTAAGGGTTTGGACTTCTCGAACATTTTGTACCAGCCGGAAGTCGGGGCGGATGTCGGGCGTTACTGTCAGATCCCGCAGGATCACGGCTTAGAAAAGTCGATCGACATGACAGTGTTGTTAGATTTGTGCAAAGGCGCGATCGAAAAGGGCGAAAAAGTCAAAGCCACTTTGCCGATTACCAACGTCAACCGCGTTGTGGGAACAATTCTCGGCAACGAAATCACCAAACGCCACTGGGAAGGCTTGCCTGATGATACCGTGTACCTGCACTTCCAAGGCAGCGCCGGACAAAGCTTTGGCGCATTCGTACCCAAGGGCGTCACCTTGGAGTTGGAAGGCGAAGCCAACGACTATTTAGGCAAAGGACTCAGCGGTGGCAAAATTATCCTGTATCCGCCCGCAACATCCACCTTTGTCGCCGAGGAAAACATCATTGCGGGTAACGTAGCACTTTACGGCGCGACAGCCGGCGAGATTTACATCCGGGGGATAGCCGGGGAACGTTTTGCGGTGCGCAATTCCGGTGTTAACGCGGTAGTCGAGGGCGTGGGCGATCACGGTTGCGAGTACATGACTGGCGGCAAAGTTGTAGTTTTGGGTGAAACCGGGCGCAATTTTGCAGCGGGAATGAGTGGCGGAATTGCTTACATTTTGGATGAAGCGGGAGATTTTGCAACTCGCTGCAACGTGTCGATGGTAGGTTTAGAAAAGTTGGAGGATGCGGAGGAAATTAGCGATTTGCGGCAGTTAATTCAGACTCATTTAGATTTAACTGGAAGTGCGAAAGCAGCGAAAGTTTTGGCAAATTGGGAGTCAATGGTGCCGGTGTTTGTGAAGGTAATGCCGAAGGATTACAAGCGAGTGTTGCAAGCAATTGAAAGGGCGATCGCTGCTGGTTTAAGCGGTGATGATGCGCTGACGGCTGCTTTTGAAGAAAACGCTCGCGACGTGGCTCGGATTGGGGGTAGTTAGGCTCTGCGTCATAGCAGAGAAACCGGGTTTCTGTCGATAATCTGTGCGTTATTGCAAAGATGGTAGCCAGAAACCCGGTTTCTGAGGCCTTCATCTACCGGGAGTTCTGGCGTCATAGCGGAGAAACCGGGTTTCTGTCGATAAGTTATGCATTATCGCGAAGATGGTAGCCAGAAACCGGGTTTCTGAGGCCTCGGTGTACCTAGACTCTGGTGTCACAACAGAGAAAGTTTCTACGATCCTCAACCCAACCTACAATACTAATATTGAAACAATAGC
>JBOFTL010001225.1:0-4847 GCA_051652045.1 Microcoleus sp.
TGGGACGGTTTGGTAATGGATGTTACCGAATTAAAGCAAGCCCAGCAAGAGCGCGATCGACTGTTTCGCATCTCGCTAGATTTACTCTCGATTTCTGCCTTTGACGGCTATTTCAAACGCTTAAATCCTGCTTGGGAAAATGCATTAGGTTACAGCAGGGCCGAAATCCTAGCTCAACCTTTAATAGAATTAGTACATCAAGAAGACCGAGAAAAGACTCTAGCTACATTAGAAACACTGAAACTAGGCAATCCGATTATCAATTTTGAAAACCGCTATCTTTGCAAAAATGGCAGTTATAAATGGCTGTCTTGGACGGCATCGCCCTTTGCTGAAGAAGGTTTAATCTATGCCGTAGCCCGCGACGTGACAGCAAGCAAGCAAGCAGAAGTAGAACTGCGCAAAAGCGAAGCTACCAACCGCGCTCTTTTAGATGCCATACCCGACATGATGTTTCGGTGTCGGGCTGACGGTACTTTTATCGACTTCAAACCCGCAAAAGACTTCCTGGGAACCCTACCGGAAAACATATTTATCGGCAAAAAAGCACAGGATATATTGCCACCAGCTTTTGCTGAAAAAATTGTTTCAGCCAACAAATCAACTGTCAAAATCGGCGACATTCAAGTCGTAGAATATCAAATACAAGTTAAAGGCAAACTGTGCGATTGTGAGGCGAGAATTGTATTTTGCACGGAGGACGAAATTATCGCGATCGTCCGCGATATTACCGAACGCAAACGATCGGAATCAGAACTCCAGCGCCAAGCAGCAGCAATGGCGGCTGCTTCCGAAGGTATCGCCATAATCGGTACTGACGGAAACTTGATTTATTGCAATGCAGCCAGACTAAAAATCTACGGTTACGACTCTCTCGAAGAAGTGTTAGGCAAAAGTTGGAAAATATTCTACCAAGGTGAAGAACTGCAAAGGTTCGAGCAAGAAATCCTACCGGCTTTAGTGGAGAACGGTCGTTACAACACCGAAGCAGTAGGATGCCGCCGCGACGGCTCGGAAGTCCCCCAAGAAGTCTCCCTAACAATGCTCGCAGGCGGCGAAATAGTTTGCGTTATCCGCGATATTTCCGCCAGAAAAGCAGCAGAAGAACAACTGCGATCGAGCCAGCGATTTGCCCAACAAATTGCTGAAGCCAGCCCGAATATTTTGTACGTTTATGACATCATCGAACATAAAAATATTTATATCAATGCTTCTGTAGAAAAGATTCTCGGTTATACAGCCGAAGAAATTCAGAGCATGGAAACGGAAATAATGGCATCCTTAATGCACCCCGAAGATTTCAAAAAAATGCCCGATTACTTGCAGCAAGTAGAAACAGGCAGCGCGGGCGATATCTTTGAAATCGAATACCGCATGAGGCACAAAGATGGTTCCTGGCGCTGGATAGTCAGCCGAGATACAGTATTTGAAAAAACTGCCAGAGGTCAATTAAAACAAATTCTCGGTACGGGAACTGATTTTACAGAAAGCAAACAAGCAGAAGAGGAAATTAAGTTGCTGCTGGCGGCAACTCAAGCGATTAGCAAATCGGTAGATTTTGAAAGCGCGATCGCAGATATTTTGCGCCTGCTGTGCGATGCAATCGGCTGGAATTTTGCTGAAGCTTGGATGCCCGCCCCAGATGGCAAAGTATTGGAAATAAATCAAAGTTGGTACACTTGCAATCCCGATTTAGAGAGATTTGGACGCGAAAGCAAAAAGTTTAAATTTGCGCCGGGAGTGGGACTGCCGGGGCGAGTTTGGCTGACCAAAAAGGTAGAATGGAAACCAGATGTTTCCATCCTAGACAACTCTGTTTTTTTGCGATCGCAAATAGTGCGGGAAGTCGGATTGAAAGCCGCTTTTGGAGTGCCAATTTTGGCAGATACAGAGGTAATGGCAGTTTTAATGTTTTACAAAAGCGATATCTCGAACCTCGAACCGCGTTTGCTAGAATTGGTAAAAGCAGTAGCAACTCAATTGGGATCGCACATTCAGCGCAAGCAAGCAGAAGAAGAATTGCGCAAAAGCGAAGAACGCTGGCAATTAGTTCTCAAGGGCAATCAAGACGGGATTTGGGACTTGAACCTGCAAACAAATCAAGCTTTTCGATCGGCCCGCTGGAAAGAAATTATCGGTTATTCTGAGGGAGAAATCGACACTCACAACACTGAATGGACTGGGTGCATTCACCCCGACGATGCCCAACAAGTGCAAACAGCAATCCAAAATTACCTCGATCGCCACACCCCGCATTACGCAGCCGAATACCGCTTGCTGTGCAAAGATGGTAGCTACAAATGGGTGCTCGCCCGCGCTCAAGCCGTGTGGGACGAAGCTGGAAATCCCCTGCGCATGGTGGGTTCCATGACCGATATCAGCGATCGCAAACAAGCCGAATTAGCCTTGTTGCAAGTCACTCAAGCCGTCGAAAGCACCAGCGACGCGATCGCGATTGCTGACTTGAAAGGGCGGTCTATTTACCACAATCAAGCATTTATTTTGCGCTACGGCTACACGGTGGAAGAACTCAATGCTGTCGGCGGATCTGCAGTCATGCAGACTGGAAACAAACTGTGGAAGCAAATCTTTAAAACCATCCGCAGCGGCCTGTCGTGGTGTGGCGAAATCGAACTCAAAACCAAAGATGGCGAATTAGTAACATCTCTGGTACGAGCTGACAGCATCAGAGATGAAAATCACAATTTAATCGGATTAATTGGCGTAATTACCGACATTACCAAACGCAAAGAGGCAGAAGCAGCTTTGCACCAACAATTAAAGCGAGAACGGCTTGCCGTAGCTATGATGGAGCGGATTCGTTCTTCTCTAAATTTAGAAGAAATTTTGACCAAAGCTGTCGAAGAAGTGAGGCATTTTTTGCAAGTCGATCGCACGGTTATTTACAGATTCAATCTTGATTGGAGCGGGTTTATTGCTGTTGAATCGGTGGGAAAAGATTGTGCGGCAATTGTGGGAATGGATATTTACGATCCCTGTTTTGGGGAAGCCTACGTTGCTCTCTACAAAGACGGAAGAATTCGAGCAACAGAAGATATTCATAAGGCCGGCCTTGCCGACTGCTATTTGAATTTGTTGGTTCAGTTACAAGTGAGGGCGAATCTGGTAGTGCCGATTTTGCAGGGCGACAAGTTATGGGGATTGTTAATCGCCCACCATTGCGCCGGCCCCCGTCCCTGGCAGGAATTCGAGGCAGAATGCCTCAAACAATTGGGCGTGCAGTTGGCGATCGCGATCCAGCAATCGATTCTGTTTGAACAAGCACAAAACGAAATTGCTGAGCGCAAACAAGCAGAAACTGCCCTGCAATTAGCCAAAGAAGCAGCCGAATCAGCCAACAATGCTAAAAGCGAATTTCTCGCCAACATGAGTCACGAATTGCGAACGCCGCTCAACGGTATTTTAGGATACATTCAACTGCTAAAATCGGATAAAAATTTAACTTCAGAACAACACGAAAGTCTCAACAGCGTTCAGCAGTGCGGCGAACACCTGCTCACCCTAATTAATGATGTTTTAGATTTAGCAAAAATCGAAGCTAGCAAAATGGAAGTGTCTCCGGCTGAGGTGAACTTCCCCAGCTTTATCAAAAGTATTGTCGATCTGTTCCAAATGCGAGCTTCTCAAAAAGGCATTGAGTTTACTTGGGTTCAGGGTTCGGCACTGCCAGATTGCGTTTTAGCTGACGAAAAAAGACTGCGGCAAGTTTTAATTAATTTGCTCAGCAATGCCGTGAAATTCACTAAAAATGGTGGGGTGACTTTTACAGTTATTTGTCTCCAAGATGCGGAAAGTTTACCAGCAAGTATACCGGAAAAATCACCAGAAAATTTCACGGGTCGATCGGCCCAAACAGCAACCAATTTCGGCCAATCTTCCCCCATCAAAATTCGCTTTCAAGTTGAAGATACCGGCATCGGTATCGAACAGAACAAATTGCAAGAAATCTTCTTGCCCTTCCACCAAGTGGGCGATCGCAGCAATTTCGTTGAAGGCACCGGATTGGGACTTTCCATCAGTCAGAAATTAGTCAAAATAATGGGTAGTGAAATTCGAGTCCGCAGTACCGTCGGTAAAGGTAGCACTTTCTGGCTGGACATCGACTTACCTCCTGTAGCCCAGTGCACTCGACTCCCTGTACCACAAGAAAAACGCCGGCTGGTAGGTTTTGTCGGCCTCAAACGCAAAGTTATGATCGTAGACGATCATGAAGTCAACCGCGCCATGCTGCACAGGTTGCTTTCTCGTTTGGGTTTTGAAATTGCCCTTGCTAAAGATGGCGCAGAATGCTTGCACAAAGCGCTTGAATTTCGACCGGATGCAATTTTAATGGACTTGCTGATGCCCGTCATGGATGGCTGGGAAGCTACTAGGCGGCTGCGACAGTTACCGGAAATTCAAGATGCAACTATCCTCGCCCTCTCTGCTAGCGTTTACGAAGCCACCAGACAGGAAAGCATAATTGCCGGCTGCGATGATTTTCTCACCAAGCCCATTCAAGCCAGCCAGCTTTTAGAATTGTTGCGCGTGCATTTGGCACTAGAATGGATTTACGAAGACGGGCGTGGAGGCAAGAAACCCAAAGCCCCAAATCTCAAAGAATCATCCGATCTTGCTGCGACTGCACCGGCAATTGTGTCTCCTCCTACCGAATCAGTCTTAGCGCTGTTAAGATTGGCGGCAATGGGCGACATCGAAGCTATCTTGGAGGAAAGTGCTAAACTGGAAAATCGTGACCCGCAATTCGTGCCTTTTGTGAACCACCTGCGCCAACTGGTTAAAGCATTTCAACTCAAGCAAATTAGAGATTTTTTAAAGCAACATTT
>JBOFTL010001226.1:0-3920 GCA_051652045.1 Microcoleus sp.
GCTATCTTTGCGACTTTTCAACCACTGAGTTAGCGGATTGTTAGTATAGGAACCGTAGCGCTTGCCCGCAATCCACTGATTCACGGGAACTTGCCGCACCAAACCTTGAGTGACTTGTAAAAGTTGTTGGTGGGAATCGCTAATGCGGTGCGATCGCTCCAAATTAATTATCTCTTTGGCACTCAATCCCGCTCCAAACAAAACATAGGTTAAAGCATATTCTTGCAGTCCCGATTTTTTAGATCGCAGCAGAATATCGCCGACTAAACTTGCTGGCAAATCCGATACTTTTTCAATATTTGATTTGATTGGAAATTGGTTTTGCGCGATCGAACTATCCCGAATTCGATCGCCCGCCCCGCCAGACTCAGGCACAATCTCTGTTTCCTTTTCCTTACGCCCAATTCCATTTAAAGGGATAACATTCTCCTTCTCTTCCTCTGCTTTTTGCTCTTTCGCACTGCGTTCGATCGCATCTACTTCAGACTCAACATTATCCGCAGCAGAAACAGCCCCGTGCAAAAACAATGCGACCAAATTCTCCAAAAAATCCTCTCGATCCTGCCAAAGTTCGTGAAATTCGCTGGTAAATTCAATCACCGCATATCCCAGTAACATTCCGTTGAGCAAACTCGCCAGTTTTTGAGGGCTCAAATTGGCCTGCAACTGCCCCCGATCGATCGCGGAGGCAAAATATTCAGCTACGTAGCGGTTGGCTTCCGTAAAGCCCGTACCGAGTGCTGCACGGTTTTCTGAGGGATATTGTCCCGCTTCGCCTACAACAGATCGCACGACTTCGGGAACTCGTTCTAGCGCTTGCAAACAGGCAGTAGCATAATCTTTGAGGGCTCTGTCAATACTGCTGGTTCGATCGGCTCGATCGACTAAAGTTTGACCCAAATTCGTAAATATGGCAGCTTCTTCAATAACTGCCAAAAGCAAGCCGTGCTTGCTACCAAAATGCCGAAATAGCGTCACTTCATTAACTTGTGCTAATTCTGCAATTTGCTTAGTAGTGGTTTTGGTGACTCCTTGAGAGGCAAATAACTCTAGCGCTGCAACGATCGAGCGCTGTCGGGTGGAATTCCGTTGAGCGGACATAAGCATTATGCAAGTCTTACTTGCAAAAAAACGAAACACTTGTTAGACTGAAAATGTAAGCGACACTTACACTATCTGTTCCACCTGTAACGGTATTAGGACTTACGCAAGCAATCACTTGTAGGGTGCGCACTGCGCACCTTACGTCTATATAGTTTGTCAAACTATTTTTTTTGTAAGTCCTAGGTATGCTTTCGCAAGCGTCAGTTCTAACCAGTGTACAGGGGGAGGGCGATCGGTGCTTTGTCTGCGGACACTCTCGCGATCGCTGTTATCTAAATAAGGATTTTCATGACTTCCAATTCCCTGAAAACTGCCTCACCAGGCAGACAGTCACCAGCGCTTAGCTGGACGACGGTAGCATTTTTTGCGGCAGTGCACGCCCTGGCTTTGCTCGCACCCTGGTTTTTTTCTTGGTCTGCTTTAGGTGTAGCAGTATTCCTGCACTGGTTGTTCGGCAGCATCGGCATTTGTTTGGGATATCACCGGCTGTTAACTCACCGCAGCTTGCAGGTGCCTAAATGGTTAGAATATGCGATCGCCACAATAGGTACTTTAGCACTGCAAGGCGGCCCTATTTTTTGGGTTGCCGGACACCGCCAGCATCACCTCCACACGGAAGATAACGACAAAGATCCTTACTCCGCACGGCGGGGTTTTTGGTGGAGTCACATGATGTGGATCTTTTACCCCCGGAAAGAGTTTTTTGATAGCGAAATTTACCAACAATACGCTCCCGATTTAGCTAAAGATGGGTTTTACCAGTGGTTAAATCGCTACTTTTTGCTGCTGCAAATTCCTTTAGGAATTTTGCTGTACCTGCTGGGCGGTTGGTCCTTTGTAATTTACGGCGTATTTCTCAGGGCAGTTTTGTTGTGGCACAGTACCTGGTTAATTAATTCTGCTACTCACATGACAGGCTATCGAACATTCCGCTCCAAAGACAATTCTCGCAACCTTTGGTGGGCGGCAATTCTCACCTACGGAGAAGGCTGGCACAACAACCACCACGCTTATCCGAATGTCGCCAAAGCAGGATGGAAATGGTGGGAAATTGACATGACTTGGTGGGCGATTCAAGTTTTAAAAACGCTGGGTTTAGCAAGAAAAATTGTACTGCCACCACCAACAGCAACCGCAGATTTGAAGCTTTAACAGTCCTGGACGCAAATAGTACGATTTTATGTTTATGTCATTACGAGCGCAGCGAAGTAATCGCAAAGACTGATTTTTCGTTGCTAGTGCGTAAGTCCTATTGAAATTTTCTACGGGACTTACGTATCTATACCGATGCCAAAGAAACCGGGTTTTTTATCGAATTTGTTCGCTTAGTGCGAAAGATTTTCGTAAAAAACCCGGTTTCTAACCGCCCGTGCCTCAGTCCCATTCAATTGTCAACGATCGAACAATTTTAGATTGTAGATTTGAGATTTTCGATTGAGATTAACGATTTTTGATTTAACTCTCAATTGTCAAGTTTCAACAGTCAACCGTCAATCGATCGACTATCAATCGATCGCGAGCGGGGACGCTCGCACTACAACTCTCAACTCTCAACTCTCAACTCTCAACTTAATTTGCGTGTTTGCGATACCACTCAATGGTATTTTTCAACCCTTCTTTAAACTCGACTTCAGCCGTAAAACCAAACTTTTCTTTAGCTCTTTGGGTATCCAAACAGCGGCGCGGCTGACCGTTTGGTTTGTCTGTTTCCCATACTATTTCTCCTTGAAATCCCATCAATTCGCAAATAGTTTCTACCAAATCGCGAATTTTTACTTCGCTATTCGTTCCTAAATTAACCGGGTCAGATTCATTGTAAAATTGAGTTGCCATTGCAATTCCCCGCGCTGCATCTGTGGAATACAAAAACTCGCGGCTGGGACTGCCATCGCCCCATACTGGAAGTGTTTTGTCTCCCCTTTCTAGGGCTTCATGAACTTTGCGAATTAATGCCGGGATGACGTGAGAACTTTTCGGATCGAAGTTATCTTCCGGGCCGTACAAATTCACCGGCAATAAGTAGACGCCGTTAAATCCGTACTGCTGGCGGTAGGATTGCAGTTGTACTAATAAAGCTTTTTTGGCAATTCCGTAAGGTGCGTTTGTGACTTCTGGATAGCCGTTCCAGAGGTCGTCTTCTTTGAACGGAACTGGAGTTAAATTGGGATAAGCGCAAATCGTGCCGACGCAGACAAATTTTTTGACTCCAGCTTCGTAGGCTGCGTGAATTAATTGCGCGCCCATCATCAAATTGTCGTAAAATAACTCAGCGGGTTTTTCGCGGTTTAAACCGATACCGCCGACGTGGGCAGCCAAATGAATGATAATATCTTGTTGGTCGGCGGCGCGCTTGCAATTTTCCATGATGCGGAGGTCGCAATCGCGCGATCGAGTGACGGATATTTTGTTAGCATCCGCCCCTGCTTGGACTAATCTATCGATTACTTGACGCCCCAAAAAACCGGCACCACCTGTTACTAAAATCCGCTTGTTACTGAAATCTAAGCCCGTCATATTTTTATCCTCAATGCATTTTCAATAAATGTCGATCGACAATTTCCCACTTTAAAAAAGTTGCCCCCAGTCAACTAACAGTCAACCAATTGCGCGCGATCGAGCTTGCTGTTGCTGCAAAGTAAGTCACCCTAATTAACTCTAAAACATTCCCGGATACAGGAATTGTATATATAGGGTAAACTTCCGCACCTTACCGAAATATAGCGGTTCTCAAAAAAGTGAGGTATGCCCGCACAGGCCTCTGTCCTATGCCCTATGCCCTATGCCCAGTCATACCTCATCTTTCTGAGAAAGGCTAT